>NZ_WJRS01000030.1:0-74257 GCF_028895205.1 Pseudomonas sp. ITEM 17296
CACTGAGTGTCGTGATCGAGAGGAACGGGGTGGGAGTACAACTCACTACGTGTTCGAGCCGGGGACGTTCATTCCGGTAGCTCAGGCTGTCAGCGACACAACGCTGGAGCTTCTGCCACAGCCCGGCTATGGCGATCATTACAGCATCGACCGGGACCCGGTCTGGCTGCATACGCCGACAGCAACGCCGATTGAGGCTTTAGCTTGGTATCAGTGTGATCAGTTGGGCACCCCCATGGAACTTACGGACGCAGATGGGAAGCTTATATGGAGGGGTACCTATAAAGCCTGGGGACAAAGTGATAAAGCAGTCATCCAAAAAAGAATATCGAAAACAAAATTTCAACACACACTACGCTTCCAAGGACAATATTACGACGCAGAAACCGAACTACACTACAACAGGCATCGATACTACGACCCTCGCTCCACTAGATTCATTGGAAAAGACCCCATCGGATTCTCTGGATCTATCAATCTATACCAGTACACTCCCAATCCAGTATCGTGGATAGACCCCTTAGGACTTAGAAAATGCCGGTGCGACCCCTGCGAGGTAACGGGCCACGGCAGCCAACCTTCCCCAAGGCCGGGAGGGAAGCAGTCACACCACATCATTCAAAATGCTTGGGCGACAGAGAACATCCCTGGCTATGCCAATGGAGGTAAACAGACCGCACCATCTATACTCCTGACTGCATCACCTCAACACGCCACGGTAACCACCAGACAAAATGCAAGAAGGGATGAACGGCTATCGGCAGGCCAGCCGCGATGGGGAACATCTTTAACAGATGAGTTCAACAACGCCTACAGGGATTTAGGAGCAGCTGGAGTCAGCGAACACTGCAAGCGCAAAGCAATCAAACAGGCGTACAGATATTTTTATGGTGAATAGCATGGACATTAGTAAAACAATCAAGGCAATTACTTCAAAGTGGCAAAAACAATTAGGCGCCCCAACCCTGGACATTGATAGCCTTGAAGCATCCATCCATCAAAGGCTACCTGCCGACCTAAGGTCTTTTCTACAATGGTCAAACGGAGGCAACTGCAAGTTTAAGAACATCTATATTGATCTTTGGCCGACAGGTGCCATAAACAAGCTTAACCAGGAGTACCAGATAGCTAAATACCTGGGATCAAAACACATCGGAATAGGTACGGATGGAGGTTCTACATGCATAGCACTAGACTACACAACCACCCCGCCAACAATTTGCACATTTGACCTAGGCGATATCGACACTTCCAAAATCAACCACCTAAAATTATCTTTTTCAGAGACCATAAACATGGCCAACGCAGGGGCACTAACCGATAAAAATATTTATCAGTAGAGGTAAGAAAATGACAGCAATAGTACGACTTGGCGATTCCACAAACCATGGTGGTACAGTTATCAACTCAATAGCGTACACCAACCTCAACGGCAAACCCATGGCAGGCAAAGGCAACATGGTCTTCTGCCCTCTATGCAAAGGCGAGTTCCCAATCATCGAAGGCAGTGACACCTACCGCGTCAATGGCATCCCCGTCGCACTCGACGGCATGAAGACCGCGTGCGGCGCAAGCCTGATCGCCAGCGCGTCACACGGCAGCGTCCATCGCTGAGTCAACCGGTCAAAGTGGAATAGGCGAACAACAGACATCCCGGCAGTATGTCTGTTGCCGCCATTTCCAACTTACGATTGAGGCCTGATCAAACTGCAGTCCAATAAAACTGGCACTGCAGTAGAGTTCAAAGGAGCAGGCGGGAGTAAGATTGCATATGACGCTCCCCATACAGACATGGACCCAAAGAGCGGCCATGACAAGCCCCATATTGCCTGGCAAACGGCAGGAAAACGGCAGAAAAACGAAATAAATGTGGATGTGGTGATAGAGGGAACATTACATACTCTGGCCCTCAGCACCCCCATCGCCCTGATAAAAAGTGAGGAAGAAATGAATACGAATAATTTATCATTAGTGGACGAGCTATCTCTAGCCTTTAGCAAGCAACATCTGCCATGCAAAGAGCCAGAAAATAAAGATACAATATTATCGAAAATTAAATCAACATTCGTCAAAGGCAACCCCAGAGCCTGGTGGTTATCATTTTCAAAAACACCAATAATTCAGGTTTTTGATGATAACTCTGGACACCTGCACTTAAGTGAACTAGCCCCAGCCAACACGAAGGATATCTGGCTCATAGTCGACGAAGACAACGAGAGCAAATTAATTTTTAGCGCACCGCTAGAAAAGGTGCCAAATATACTTGAAGACTGCAGATACTTCGAATACTACATAGTCAACAAAGAGCTAACATGGATTCTCGCGGAGAATGACCATGGCGACTTACTATTTAGCGAAAAACTTGATAAATAACTAGCAAATGACAGCGAAAACCTAAAAATTACGCAAACTAACACATTGTTCTTTTAAAACCCACTACGACATTTACATCAGGTCGAGAGTCGAACGGACATCCGCAGCCACAATCATTTCCTCAAGGCGCTCGACCCAGCCAACTGGTACCTCGAATCATCACACCTATGATGACCCTGATCAGCACTTTAAAAAACGCGGCGCCGAGAACGTCGTCACGATGAGGAACGGGATGGCAGTACCACCCACTACGTATTCGAGCCTGGGACGTTCATTTAGGTAGTTCAAGCTGTCAGGGACACAACGCTTGAGCTTCCACCACAGCCCAGCTATGGGGACCTTTACAGCATTGATCGGGATCCCGTGTGGCAGTACAAGCCTGTACCAAAATCGGTTGATGCATTTGCGTGGTACCAGTGCGATCAGCTGGGCACCCCCATGGAGCTTACGGATGTATATGGGGAAGTTACATTGGAGCGGATTTTATAGGGCTTGTGGACTAGCAGAACAAAAGCAAGGACAGAAATGAAGATAGAAAATGGGGAAAAAGTAAAGCTATGCACTTTCTCCGGCACAAGCACTTCGGAAAAACCGACACGAGCCTCCGAAAACTACTGGAAGCTTATTGGGCAAACTGGAACTGTGATCGCTCAAGAAGGCGAAGCCGGCCTTCCCAAACATAAGCTGGGCACTCGAGTTTTAGTCGAGTTTTCAACAAGCATTCCTGAACTTGGACTCAGCTGCCACAATGAAGCACCAAATAGTCCTTGGATTCTTGTTACGGACCTAATCATTATCCCAGAAAGCTAGAGCCAAACTAAAAAACACAAGCAAATCTTAACAATACGCAA
Organism: Pseudomonas sp. ITEM 17296; assembly: GCF_028895205.1. Classification (NCBI taxonomy): domain Bacteria; kingdom Pseudomonadati; phylum Pseudomonadota; class Gammaproteobacteria; order Pseudomonadales; family Pseudomonadaceae; genus Pseudomonas; species Pseudomonas sp. ITEM 17296. Next base: position 3,225 of record NZ_WJRS01000030.1, read on the forward strand.
TAATTCCAACAACCCCAAAATACCAAGTCTCGCAAACCATTAAACCTAATAAAGCGCGAGGCTTGGGCGCTTTAAAATCGCGCTACCTAAACTGCAAGCTGAAACAGCATCACACCCTAAATCGATCACAACATGCCAGGGCCTTACAGATTTTAATGGTCGTGCAAAATTAAAAGCACAAGCATCTAAGCCTACCTAATCGACTCCAAAACCAAAATGAAAACCATTAATACAAACCACATCCACTACTTATACTACCCACTTACCTCAATGACAGATGACGAGCTGAGCAACTTTCAAACATATGACAAATTATATAGGTCAAGACTATTTAATTTAATGCACTTAATACTTGAGGGGCTTGGACCCAAAATCAAATCAGATACATCCGAATGCGTCGAATACATTATATCCACCCGCAGCCATGAAAAATATTGGAGCCAATTGATTCCACACAAAATTCCTCCCGACGAAATCAATAACAAACATGAGTATATGAGCCTTCGGGTCGTGGCAAGCGCCGGTAGCTACGCCCCTGCTCTCGAAGGTTGCTCTATACGGTATCTACAGCCATACCTAAACTCCCCTGCCGCTCTTCCAACAACTTCACAAACATACTCAAACTGCGCGAAACCGCCCCCCGCCGCCACACCAACCAGGTCTTCAAATACCGGAAATCCTCCGACATCGGCCAGGCGCTCACCGTGCTGCACCCCGGCATGTTGTCGAGCATGCTGCGCGGCATCATGGCCAACCCGGCACCAGCACTTACGCATGCCAGCATGCCGTGATACGACTCCATCTCGTGGATCTTGCCCGGCACGGCCTGATCCTGCACAAACCAGTTCTCGAAGTGGTGGCGGTACGAGCAGTTGGCCCTAAATGCGTAAATGTTCTCGCCGTTGACGTCTTGGGCGCGGGTTACCGGCGCATGGTTGAGGGGCGAGATGACCATCATCTCTTCCTCGAACACCGGCATGCCTTCCAGCGTCGGGTGCAACACCGGCCCATCGACAAAGGCCGCGACCAATCGCCCAGACAGCACCCCTTCGAGCATCGTCCCCGACGGCCCGGTCGAGAGGTCCAGGTCGACTTTGGGGTAGCGCTGGTTATAGGCCGCCAGCAAGGCCGGGATCCGCACGGCTGCGGTGCTTTCCAGCGAACCTAAGGCAAAGGTGCCCTGCGGGTCTTCGCCGGCCACCGTTAGCCGCGCCTCGTGCACCAGGTCGAGAATGCGCCGGGTGTATTCGAGAAAGTTCCAGCCCGCTGGCGACAGGCGCAGGCGGCTTTTCTCGCGGATGAACAACTCGACGCCCAGGTCTTCCTCCAGCTGTTTGATACGCGTGGTCAGGTTCGAGGGCACCCGATGGATATGCTGCGCGGCGGCACTGATGCTGCCTTGCTCGGCCACTGCCTTGAAGATTTCCAGTTGCACCAGGTCCACAGTCATTCTCCAAACGTGAATGTTTCGCTCATTATTATTCAGTTTTCATTAAATCCCTACACCACTAGTCTGGCGTCACGGATCAACAACAGCGAGAGTTTCCACCATGAGCGCGATCAGCAGCCTGACCCACGCCATCTCCCTCGACCCGCACAGCGGCGAGCAGATTGGCGCCTACCCGTTCGATACCGACGCCGCACTGGAAGCGGCGCTGCAACGCGCCAAGGTGGGCTATGGCCAATGGCGCCAGGTGTCGCTGGGTCAGCGCAGTGAGTGGTTGCTCGCCCTGGCCAACACGCTGGAAACCAAGGCCGAAGCGTTCGCGCAAATGATCAGCCGTGAAATCGGCAAGCCGATCACCCAGGCCCGGGGCGAAGTGAGCAAGTGTGTCGGGTTGTGCCGTTGGTACGCCGAGCACGGCCCTGCCATGCTGGCAGCGGAACCGACCCAGGTCGAAAAAGCGCGCATCGAGTACCGCCCGCTGGGCCCGATCCTGGCCGTGATGCCGTGGAACTTCCCGATCTGGCAAGTGCTGCGCGGTGCTGTGCCGGCGATTCTGGCGGGTAATACCTACGTGCTCAAGCACGCCCCGAACGTCATGGGCAGCGCCTACTTGCTGGGCGAGCTGTTCAAGGATGCCGGCCTGCCGGAAGGCGTCTTTGAAGTACTGAACGTCACGCCGGACGGTGTCACCCGCGCCATCAACGACCCTCGCATTGCCGCCGTGACCCTGACCGGCAGCGTGCGCGCTGGCATGGCGATCGGTGCGCAAGCCGGCGCCGCGCTGAAGAAGTGCGTGCTGGAGCTGGGCGGTTCGGACCCGTTCATCGTACTGGCCGATGCCGACCTGGATGCCGCAGTCAAGGCGGCCGTCATCGGTCGCTACCAGAACACCGGCCAGGTTTGCGCGGCGGCCAAACGCCTGATCATCGAAGAAAGCATCGTTGAAGCGTTCACCCAAAAATTTGTTGAAGCAACGCGCCAGCTGAAGGTTGGCAACCCGCTGGAAGACGACACCTACATCGGCCCGATGGCCCGCTACGACCTGCGCGATGAACTCGATGGGCAGGTTCAGGCGACACTCGCCGAAGGCGCTACTTTGCTGCTGGGCGGCAACAAGATCGAAGGCGTGGGCAACTTCTACGCACCGACCGTGTTTGCCAACGTCACCCCGGAAATGACCGCGTTCAAGCAGGAACTGTTCGGGCCAGTGGCGGCGATCATCACTGCGCGGGATGCCGACCATGCCGTGGCATTGGCCAACGATAGCGAATTCGGCCTGGCGTCGACCATTTACACCGCCGACTATGCGCTGGCTGAACGCATGACCGCAGCACTGGATACCGGTGGCGTGTTCATCAACGGCTACTGCGCATCAGACCCCCGCGTCGCCTTTGGCGGCGTGAAGAAGAGTGGTTTTGGCCGCGAATTGTCGCACTTTGGTGTGCGGGAATTCACCAACGCGCAAACGGTGTGGCTGGACCGTAACTGACGGGACAATCGGGGCCGCCTGGCGGCCCCGATTTCCTCAGTCCCTGACCTGGTCCTTCACCCAGTCCAGCATCCCCCCCGGCACGATCAGTTCATGCCGTGCCCGCGAACAGGCGGTATACAGGCCCGCCAGCATCCGCGCCCGTTCGTTGCGATTGCCCGCCGCCACGGGCGCGACCATCAGCTCCGGTGACACCATCACCCGGGCGAATTCCATGTTCTTCACGTCCCGCACCCGCCCCAGGAACAGCTTGGGCGCCTTGTCCCAGCGATAACGACTCTTGGCCTTGGCGAAATGCTCTGGCGTATAGCCCTTGCGCAGCATGTTGGCGACCGCCACGAAGGCTTTGTCGTCGCCCTTGTCCTGCTCCAGCGCCTGCCAACTGGCGTAGCGGAACAGCATGGGGTGACGCGGCCGGGTGCCGTAGCGGTACAGCTCGATGCAATCTTCGACGAACAGCTCGAAATCCTTGCGCGCACTCTTCAACAACACGAACGGCACCCCTTGGTGCGTAAGGCGCTGGAACCAGCCAAACAGGCCCCACTCGTCATCGACAATCAGTGCCGTGGGCTGCTCTGGCACCGTGACCGTGTCGAAGAAACTGACCCGGGTGTAGTGCTCGGCACTGCCGCTGAATGCCGCCTGGATCTTGGCCGGATGCGCCTGGATCAGCGGGTTGAGGACGTTATCCATGGCGGGCCCGGCGCGCAGCGAATGGTCGATGTAACGCTGGCGGATGAAGCCACCGTGGTGCGGGCTCAGGCCATTGAGGTTCTGCAGCTCGTCGCCCAGGGTGATGATCGACTGCGGGCTGCGGTCCAGCACGGCGAGCATCGGTGCCGACAGCTCGTGGGCCTCGTCGACGATGACGTGGGTGTACCGACTGTCGATCATGTCAGCGGTCAGCGACAGCAGTTTGACCCGGTGGTAATCACGCACCGGCAGTTGAATCTCCCGCGCTGAGGGGCGAATCAGCTCCTGCCAGTACAGCCGGGCCTTTTCCAGCAGCACTTCCTGGTCCAGTGGCGAGGTGCCCGGCCCGGCCCAGGGCAAATGGTGAAGCTGGACCTCTGCATCGCCGCTGCGGCAGAAACTGCGCACGGCCTTGATGCACAAGGCAACCACGTCGCGGGCCGCGAGCGGGCCGATATCGGGGATATTCAGCCACTTCACCACCTGCGCCTCCTGCGGGCGCCAGGACAATTTAGTGCGGTACGGATCACGCAAGCGCCAACCGTTGCTGGTGAGGTCTCGGTTGAGAAGCTCGTCTGCCAGTTGGCCGAAGGTCAGTGCGGTGTAGGCTTGGGCGTCCTTGACGCGTGCCTGCAACGCGCGCAGCTGGCCCTCGGTCAAGGCCAGCAGCAGCGTGCGCTGGGGGTCGAGCAAACGGGCGAACTGGTGAATCAGGAACGTCTTGCCGGTGCCGGCAAAGCCTTGCACCGCCACCGACTCGTCAACACCTGACAGAAACTCGCGCAGCAGGCGGTTTTGTTGATCGCTCAGCAGCAGGTCGCTGGCCAGCGATGGCAGATAGACGGGATGCAGCGGCGTGACCTGTTGGCGGTAGGTATCGGCAAATTGGAAGCTCCACTGGCCTTGGTCATCGTGCAGGTCCTCGACGTCGTATTGGACCTCGGCGGACAGCAAACCGATGCCATTCTCACCCAGCATGCCAAGGCCCATGGCGAATGCCTCGCGGTCGAAGTGCTGCGCCACCTGGCCTTGAAAGCGCCCAGGCGCGGCCGTTTCGACCTCGATGGCGATGCGCACGATTTCGGCAAAACGCCGCTCCTGCGCGTCGGCCGTTGCAGTGGCGGGCTGGCGTGGCAGGTTTTGCACGAACAGCACCGCTGCGGCCTCCAGCAAACTGGCAGTCGGGAAAAAGTCGCTGGCGGTGGGTTCGCTGGCAAGGCGGTCGGCTTGGTCGCTGGGCAATGGCAGGTAGAACATCGGGACCTCGGGTGGAAACAGGTCGGCACGATAGCAACTTTCCGTGGGGGGTGCTGGGTTCAATGTGCCGGCTGCCGGCCCTCAGCCCCTGCGCCGCTTCAGGGTCTCGCTCGGCAACTCCTTGAACAGCTGCCGGTAACTCTCGGAAAACCGCCCTAGGTGCCAGAACGACCAGCGCATGGCGACTTCCGCTACCGTTACCTCGCCACCGCGCAACAGGTCCCGTCGCGCCCCGTTTAGCCGGCGTAACCGCAGCCAGGTCCCCGGCGGCATACCGGTAAAGGCCTTGAACGCCTGCTGCAACTGGCGCAGCGAAACTCCGGCCACGTCAGCCAGTGCCACTAGGTTGAGGGTTTCTTCGGGGCAGTCCGCCGCCCATTCACTGACCCGGCGCATGATCGAGCGCTCTTCACTGCGCCTGCCCAGCGCACCGCTGTCCAGCCGCTGGCAGGCACTGTCGAGGATGAACAGGCAGTCTTCCAGCAACTGCTCCGCCAGCGCCTGCCCCTGCAGCGGGCAATCGGCGTTGCCCAGACGAGTCAGGGTGGCGCTCAGCCAACTGCCGAACAAGGCGTTCTGGCCACTGCCCAATGGCACCATGAACAAGCCTTCCAGGCGCTGCGTATCCAGGCCATGACGGGCCAGAAACGCCTGGTCGAACACCACGGCCACCTCTTCGTAGTTCTCCGGGGTGATCCAGATATTGCGGCTCTGCTCGTTGAGCAGGTACAGGCTGTTTTCGCTGCGGTCGAAACAGAACGCCAGCGATCCACTGGGGGGGCGAAAGAACTGCTCGACACGGGTATTGAGCCGCTCTTCATAAACCTCCACGCCATCGAGCCCCAGGCAACGCAGTTCGCCGCTGAAATGCCCGGGCGACATTTGCCGGTATTGCTGTTGCCAGCCAGGGGTGGCACGCACCTGCTCGGTGACGTCGGTGGTGTGGAAAGCCTGAACCTGCAAGGCGTTGAGCGTTGTCACGCATTGTCCTGTATGCACTCTTTTGGTGCATTGATTAGCGTAGAAAGTGGATAGATCGCCCCAGGGGGCTGCGACCAAGATAGTCTCCAGCGCGTCACCTGGGAAGCCACCCGCTCCCGCCGCGCACACAAAAACCCAACCAAGAGGTCTGTATGAACGCCCCCTTCGATCAGCTGTCCACGTGGCTGAAAGAACACCGGATCACCGAAGTCGAATGCGTGATCAGCGACCTGACCGGCATCGCCCGCGGCAAGATCGCACCGACCGCCAAATTCCTGCACGAACGTGGCATGCGTCTGCCCGAGAGCGTGCTGTTGCAAACGGTCACTGGCGACTACGTTGACGACGACATCTACTACAGCCTGCTCGATGCCGCCGACATCGACATGGTCTGCCGCCCTGACCCGACTGCGGTGTACCAGATCCCCTGGGCAATCGAGCCGACCGCGATCGTGATTCACGACACCTTCGACAAGCAAGGCAACCCGATCGAGCTGTCGCCGCGCAACGTGTTGAAGAAGGTGCTGAAGCTGTACGCCGACAAAGGCTGGCAGCCGATTGTCGCACCGGAGATGGAGTTCTACCTGACCAAGCGTTGCGAAGACCCAGACCTGCCGCTGCAGGTACCCCTGGGGCGCTCGGGCCGCGCAGAAAGCGGTCGCCAGTCGTTTTCGATCGATGCCGCCAACGAATTCGACCCGCTGTTCGAAGACGTCTATGACTGGTGCGAACTGCAGGGCCTTGACCTGGACACCCTGATCCATGAAGACGGCCCGGCGCAGATGGAGATCAACTTCCGCCACGGCGACGCCCTGGACCTGGCCGACCAGATCACCGTGTTCAAGCGCACCATGCGTGAAGCCGCGCTCAAGCACAACGTGGCGGCCACCTTCATGGCCAAGCCGATCACTGACGAACCTGGCAGTGCCATGCACCTGCACCAGAGCGTGGTCGACATCGCGACCGGCAAGCCGGTGTTCGCCAATGAAGACGGCAGCATGAGCGAGCTGTTCCTGCACCACATCGGCGGGCTGCAGAAGTACATCCCCAAGCTGCTGCCGATGTTCGCACCTAACGTCAACTCGTTCCGCCGCTTCTTGCCGGACACGTCGGCACCGGTCAACGTCGAGTGGGGTGAAGAAAACCGCACCGCCGGCCTGCGTGTGCCGACCTCCAGCCCCGACGCAATGCGCGTGGAAAACCGCCTGCCGGGCGCCGATGCCAACCCTTACCTGGCCATTGCTGCCAGCCTGCTGTGTGGCTACCTGGGCATGGTCGAGAAGATCAACCCGAGTGCGCCGGTGCAGGGCCGGGCTTATGAGCGACGCAACCTGCGCCTGCCCATCACCATCGAAGATGCCCTGCAGCACATGGAAGACTGCGAAACGGTGCAGCAGTACCTGGGCAAGCAGTTCGTCCAAGGCTATGTAGCGGTCAAGCGTGCCGAGCACGAGAACTACAAACGGGTGATCAGTTCCTGGGAACGTGAATTCCTGATGCTCAGCGTTTAAACCCAAGGGCACTGCCCGTGCGATGACGCAAGGCCACGCTTTCCTGTGGGGCGGCCTTGCGTCGCGAAAGGGCTGCAACGCAGCCCCCAATACACCGAACCCAAGAACAAGACCAACGAGGTGTCGACATGCGTCATCTGCAATCCCTGGTTCCCGCTGCATTCACCTTACTGTTCGGCGCAGCTGCCCAGGCCGCTCCGACCGTCAGCGTGTACAACTGGACCGACTACATCGGTGCCACGACACTGGCCGACTTCCAGGCCAGCAGTGGGATCAAGGTGGTCTATGACGTGTTCGATTCCAACGAAACCCTGGAGGGCAAGCTGCTGGCCGGCCGCACTGGCTACGATGTGGTCGTGCCCTCGAACCACTTCCTCGCCCGCCAGGCCCAGGCCGGTGCGTTTTTGCCGCTGGACCGCAGCAAGCTACCCAACTGGAAGCACCTGGACCCTAAACTGCTCAAACAGCTTGAGCAGAACGACCCCGGCAACCAGTACGCGGTGCCCTACCTGTGGGGCACCAATGGCATCGGCTACAACGTCGACAAGGTCAAGGCCGCGCTGGGCGTGGACCACATCGACTCCTGGGCGGTGCTGTTCGAGCCCGAGAACCTGAAAAAACTCAAGCAGTGTGGCGTGGCCTTCATGGACTCGCCCGACGAGCTGTTCCCGGCCATTCTCAACTACCTGGGCATGGACCCACGCAGCGAAAAGCCCGAAGACTATGCCAAGGCTGAAGCCCGCCTGCTCGAACTGCGGCCCTACATCACCTACTTCCATTCTTCCAAATATGTCTCGGACCTGGCCAACGGCGATGTCTGCGTGGCCTTCGGCTACTCCGGCGACGTGTTCCAGGCTGCCAACCGCGCAGTGGAAGCCAAGAACGGCGTCAAGGTTGCCTACAGCATTCCCAAGGAAGGCAGCAACCTGTGGTTCGACCTGCTGGCCATCCCGAAGGACGCCAGCAACCCGGACCAGGCACTGGCGTTCATCAACTACCTGCTTGAGCCTCAAGTAATCGCTAAAGTCAGTGCCACGGTCGGCTATGCCAACGCCAACCCCGACGCCCAGGCCTACATGGATGCGTCTCTGGTGAACAACCCCGAGGTCTATCCACCCCAGCAAGTGCTGGACAAGCTGTACATCTCCAGCACGCCAAGCCCCAAGATCATGCGCGTGATGACCCGCTCCTGGAGCAAGATCAAGTCCAACCGTTGAGCCGAGAACGCACCATGCCTTTCGATACCCTGCACACTGCTTCGTACTACGCTGCCACGGCACGCGACGCGGCGCCCTACCCCAGCCTGGACGGCGAACTGAGCGCCGATGTGTGCGTGGTCGGCGGTGGCCTGACCGGGGTCAATACCGCACTGGAGCTTGCCGAGCGCGGCCTTTCGGTGATCGTGCTGGAAGCCAGGCGCATCGGCTGGGGTGCCAGTGGGCGCAATGGCGGCCAACTGATCCGCGGTATCGGCCATGACGTCAGTGGTTTTGCGCGCTATGTCGGCCAGGACGGCGTGCGCTACCTGCAACAGGCCGGCATCGATTCGGTGGCGTTGGTGGCCAGGCGCATCGAGCAATACGGCATTGCCTGCGACCTGCGGTGGGGCTTCTGCGAACTGGCCAACACCCCCGCCCAGTTTGCCGCCTTCAAGGCAGAACAGGAGGACCTGGCCGCGCTGGGTTATCGCCACGAAACCCGCCTGGTCAGCCCCGAGCACATGCACCAGATCGTTGCCAGCGACCAGTACGCCGGTGGCCTGGTCGACATGGGCTCGGGCCATCTGCACCCACTGGACCTGGTACAAGGCGAAGCACGTGCGGCCGCTGCCCTTGGCGTGCGCATTTTCGAGCAGAGCCCGGTGCTGCGCATCGAGCACGGCCCCACCGTGACCCTGCATACCGCCCACGGCAAGGTCAGGGCACAGAGCCTGGTGCTTGGCTGCAACGCGCACCTCGATGAACTGGAGCCGCGCCTGAGCGGCAAGGTGCTGCCGGCCGGCAGTTACGTGGTGGCCACCCAGCCACTGCCTGAGGCGCTCGCCAATAGCCTGATCCCCCAAAACATGGCGCTTTGCGACCAGAAGGTCGGCCTGGACTACTACCGCCTCACTGCCGACCGTCGTTTGCTGTTCGGCGGTGCCTGCCACTATTCCGGGCGCGACCCCAAGGACATCGCCGCGTACATGCGGCCGAAAGTGCTCAAGGTGTTCCCGCAGTTGGCCGAAGTACGCATCGACTACCAATGGGGCGGCATGATCGGCATCACGGCCAACCGCTTCCCGCAGGTCGGGCGGCTGCACCAGCACCCTAACGTTTACTACGCCCAAGGCTATTCGGGGCACGGGCTGAACGTGACCCACTGGACAGCCAAGCTGCTGGCCGAGGGTATTTCCGTGGGCCACAGCCAAGGGCTGGACGTGTTCAGTGCGGTACCCCACCTGACCTTCCCGGGCGGCAAGGCATTGCGCTCACCGCTGCTGGCGTTGGGGATGTTGTGGTACCGGTTGCGCGAGGTGCTGGGGTAGCGCTCGACTCAAAGGCGCTAAAAATCCACCGCCGTACCCATCGCAGCCTACCGCCTACACCGCCAAGAAATACACTGCCCACTGGCCAACTGCCCTGCACCTGCTAGCGTTGTTCTGGCCGACCTCTCATGGATGCATCACGATCATGAAATCAATGCCCCGCATCACCTTGTTGTGCGCAGCCTTGCTTGCCGTATCCGCCTGCTCCAGCAACCGCGTGGACCCCAGTGACTACTCCGGTTTCCTGAAGGACTACAGCCGCTTGCAGCCCGCTGAAAGCCCATCCGGCGCGCCGGTGATGCGCTGGATCGACCCCAAGGTCAACGTCAATCAATACAGCCAGGTGTTCATCGAGCCCAGCCAGTTCTACCCCAAGCCGCAACCGACAGCGGTTATTTCGGCGCAGACGCTGCAGGAGATTACCCGTTACTTCAACGAGGCCATGCGACGTGAATTGGGCAGCGTGCTGACCCTGGCCAAGGCTCCCGGCCCAGGCACCATCGTGGTACGCCCGGCGATCACCGCGGTGTCTACCAGCAACGAAGGCCTAAAGCCTTATGAGGTCATCCCTATTGCGCTGATCTCGGCGGGGGTCAATACCGCCATGGGCGGCCGTGACCAGGAAGTAGATGTTGGCGTAGAGGCGGCCTTCCTGGACGGTGCCAGTCAGAAAGTGCTCGCTCAGGTGGTGCGCAAGGGCGCGGGTAAGGAGCTGGAGAACGACACCCAGAAACTCACCCTCAATGACGTCAAACCGGTGCTCGACGGCTGGGCCAAAGACATGCGCGCGAGCTTCCTGACACTGAAACAGAAGAGCCGTTGACCGTGTAGGAGCAGCCTTGTGCTGCGAAGAGGCCAGTGAACACCTCATCAATCTTCGCTGCTGCCACTGGCCTCTTCGCAGCACAAGGCTGCTCCTACCGGGTAGCGTGTCAATGCCCCTGAATAAACCTCGGGCTGCGAATCAGCACTCGACAAAGGCGACGGCCAGGCCGCCGCGCGAGGTTTCTTTGTAGTTGGAATGCATGTCCGCACCGGTGTCGCGCAGGGTGCGGATAACCTGATCGAGCGAGATGAAATGCTCGCCATCACCGCGCAGGGCCATTTGCACGGCGTTAATCGCCTTGACCGCGGCAATCGCATTACGCTCGATGCACGGCACCTGCACCAGGCCACCCACCGGGTCGCAGGTCAGCCCCAGGTTGTGCTCCAGGGCGATTTCCGCGGCATTTTCCAGTTGCGGCGGCGTAGCACCGAGCACTTCGGCCAGGCCAGCGGCTGCCATCGAGCACGCCGAGCCCACTTCACCCTGGCAACCCACTTCAGCACCGGAGATCGACGCGTTGGTCTTGCACAGGATGCCGACTGCGGCCGCCGCCAGCAGGAACCTCACCACATCGTCGTCGCAGGCATCCGGGTTGAACTTCATGTAGTAGTGCAGCACGGCCGGGATGATCCCCGCCGCACCGTTGGTGGGCGCTGTCACCATGCGCCCGCCGGCGGCGTTTTCTTCGTTGACCGCCAGGGCAAACAAGTTGACCCATTCCATGGCGCTCAGGGTCGAGCCGATCACGTTTGGTTTGCCCAACTCCTGCAGGCTGCGGTGCAAACGTGCAGCCCGGCGCTTGACCTTGAGCCCGCCCGGCAGGATGCCCTCATTGCGCAGGCCATTGTCGACGCATTCACGCATCGCCGCCCAGATGCGCATCAAGCCTTCGCGCACCTCGGCTTCCGGGCGCCAGACGCATTCGTTGGCCATCATCAGCTGCGCCACGCCCATTCCGTGCGCCTTGCACAGCGCCAACAGCTCAGCCGCACTGGCAAACGGATACGGCTGTTCGACCGCATTCGCCTCGCCTTGGGGGGCATCGATTTCTTGCTGCTCGACGATGAAACCACCGCCCACCGAATAGTAGGTTTGGCTGAACAGGCTGCCCTGCCCGTCCAGTGCTTCCAGGCTCATGGCGTTCGGGTGGTACGGCAGGCTTTGCTCAAGCAGCAGCATGTCGCGGGTGTAATTGAACGCCAGGGGATGGCTGCCATCGAGCATCAGGCATTGCTCCTGCATCACCTGGCCGATGCGTGGCTCGATCGTGGCCGGGTCGATCCGGTCGGGCCACTGCCCCATCAGGCCAAGCAAGCAGGCACGATCGGTGGCGTGGCCGACCCCCGTGGCCGAAAGCGAGCCATACAGACGCACTTCGACGCTGCTGACCTGGGCCAGCAAGCCACGCTCACGCAGGGCCTGGGCAAAGGTTGCCGCTGCACGCATCGGGCCTACGGTGTGAGAGCTGGAAGGGCCGATGCCGATTTTGAAGAGGTCGAAAACACTGATAGCCATACTAATGCCTGACCGCGTTGGGCAGAATCGCCAATGCGCGGTTCTCTGGGGAAATTGAACACTACTGCGAACTTGAGCGATACTGACCTGCTCCCGCGTGGATGACCAACGAAACTTCCTAAGCAAGCCTTTAGTGGTACTAAACGATGCGACGACAACTCAATGGCCAAATGTTCGTCTGGTTGCATGTGTTCTCCTGTGCGGCCCGGCATTTGTCATTTACCCGCTGCGCCGAAGAACTGCACATCACCCCTGGCGCCGTCAGCCAGCAAATGCGCCAGCTGGAAGAACGGCTGGGCTATCGCGTGTTCCTGCGCCGCGCCCGTGGGGTTGAGCTGAGCGCTGAAGGCCAACGCCTGGCGCAAACGGTTTCAGAGGCCTATGGCAGCATCGAGGCCGAGCTGCTGCGCCTGGACGCCGGCGAGATCCGCGGCACCCTGCGCCTGCGCTCGATCCCCTCCTTCCTGGCCAAATGGTTGACGCCGCGCCTGCCGCGCTTTCAACAGCGGTATCCGGACATCGAGTTGCGGCTGGTGGCCGAAGACAGTGCGCAAGCTTTGCACCCGGGCGACTTCGACCTGGCCATCGACCTGAACGACGGCAGTTACCCTGGCATGTTGTCGACGCCATTGCTGGACGAGCAGATCTTTCCCGTGTGTTCCCCCACCCTGCTGCGCGGTCGCCCGCCGCTGCACGGGCCGGCTGACCTGGCGCATTACCCGCTGCTGCACGACATCACCGCCTGGCGAGGGGCCTCGGAGTACGCTGAATGGGAGTTCTACCTGGAAGGCATCGGCGCAGGCGGCCTGGACGTGCGCAGGGGCCACACCTTCAACCGTAACCACTTGACCATCGAAGCGGCGATTGCCGGGGTTGGCGTGGCAATCGCGCGGCGGACCTTGCTCAACGATGAACTGGAACGGGGGGCGCTGATCGTGCCGTTCGGCGTGGCGATCGCCAACCACAAACGCTACGTGGTGCATTACCCGCCGGGCGGGCTGACCCAGCCCGGTGCCCGCGCGGTGCATGACTGGCTGGTGGAAGAGGCCCGCGGGTTCAGGGAATTGCACCCGCTGGGTTGAGTGCCTGCCACGGGGCCGCTGGTCGGCCCCGGCTAATAGGCCTGCTTGCCGGTAAAAGCATTCAGCGTGCGCACCAAAATGACGAAATCGAGCCACAAGGACCAGTTGTTGATGTACTCGATGTCCGAGTCGACCCGTTGGATCATCTGCTCGATGTCCTTGGTTTCACCCCGGAACCCCCTGACCTGTGCCAGGCCTGTCATGCCAGGCTTGATGTTGTGTCGCGCGAAGTAGTCGACAATATCCTGCGAATACAGCGTGTCGTGCTGAAGCGCATGCGGGCGCGGCCCCACTAACGACATTTCGCCGGTCAATACATTAAACAACTGCGGCAGTTCATCCAGGCTGGTCTTGCGAATAAAAGCCCCAACGCGGGTCAGCCGCGGGTCGTTCTTCTGGGCCTGTTTGACCACACCGTTTTCCGGTTGGTGAACATGCATGCTGCGGAACTTCCAGATGCGGAACGATTCACCGGTCCAGCCCATGCGTTCTTGCCTGAAGAATACCGGGCCGCGACTGTCTAGTTTGATTGCAATGGCCACTGCCAACAGCACCGGCGATGCACACAGCAATATCAGTGCGGCGAGTACTCGGTCTTCGAGGTTTTTAAGGAACAGGCTCATGCCGGTCAACGGCGTTTCTGACAACGTCAATACCGGGATACCGGCAATTTCGCGGACGCTGTGGTTGATCAAACGCAGCGAGAAGATATCCGGCACCCAGTTCACTGCAATGCACTTGTCGAGCAACTTCAAATACACTTCGTTAATGACCGCCGAGCCGCCTAATGGCGTCACCAAGTACACCGTGCGAATGGCATGTTTGGCAACGATCTCGTCAAGGTCAGCGACGTGGCCCAGCACAGGCAGGCGTTGCTTTGCATCAGGCGCGCCCTGTTCAGCCACATCGTCTATCAGCACACACCCCAGCACACGCTCACCGAACCACGGGTTGTTGCTGATCTTCTGGTGCAGGAAGTTGGCCAGGTCGCCGGCGCCAATAATCAGTGCGTTGTCCAGCCGGGCGTGCGCGGTAAACCGTTTTTGCAGTTCACGCACTGCAAAATGCAAAAACAACTGCACGACATAACCAATGACAAACAACTGCACCACCAACAACCGCGAATAGGTTTCGCTCTGTTTGGTCAAAAACGCCATGACCACCAGAAAACAAAACGTTGCTGACCAGGCCTTGAATAACCTGAACGCCTTGATGGACAAGCCAACGTTGGTCCGATAGATCGCATAATGATCATAAATAACGGCCAGCGCCCCAATCAACAAGAGCAGCATGATCACATAATCCGAAGTAATGTGACCAAACTGATCGTAGATCAAGTACCAGGCGACACCGGTGACTGCAATCCCATCAAGGCCGGCTTGAATGGCGTTACTTACGCTGCTTCTTCGTTGAAGTAAGGAACGACTGCTTCTGGGTTCGAGAACCATTTCAGACCTCATTAATTAGCGCGTAGCAAATGCCCGGCAGCTTATTCAGTCAATCAATACCAGCCTTTAAAATATAATCCTGTACACTGAATGGTCTTCGCCGCCCCCCTGGGCGCTTGCTATTACTGTAGCAGTCGCCCGCCCACGCAGCGGGCAGAATCACCCCTGCCCTGGCTTTTGGCCGTTTCAGACGATTCAGGTGGCAGAATCATCAGATGCGCCTTGGGGTGTTTCGGGCCTCGAGCGTCATTGCCTTGGTGCACAACAGGGTGCGTAACAGGAACAGCGGGTTGCCCACCACGTAGCGCATGAACAAGCGCCTGGGCTCCCTCAGCAAGCGGTAGACCCACTCCCCGCCCAATCGCCGTAGCCATTGCGGTGCCCGGCTGACCTTGCCGCCGAGAAAATCCAGAATCGCCCCGCCACACACGATCAGGCACGGTCCCCCACTGGCAGCCAGGCGGGCAGCAACCGCCTCTTGCTTGGGCATCCCCATGCCCAGCACGATCAGCTCTGGCTGCGTTACCCGCGCAAGCTCCAGGTAGGTGGCCATTTCAGCAAACCCGTCGTGAACCGACACCGGCAACACGCCAAACCGCGCCTCACTGCACGCTACGGCCCGGCTCAAGAACGGCTCCTGAGTGCCCCAGAATGCCACCCGCCGCCCCTTGAAGGCCGCCAGCAGCTTGGGGATGAAATCCGTGCCATTCATGTTCAGCCCAGGAGCCAGCCCCAGGCGGCGATACAGGATTGACATGCCGGCACCATCGCGCAGCAGCACATCGGCCGAGGCCAGCGATTGGCAGTAATTGGCATTGCTCGCGACCAGGTTCATGGCGTGGGCGTTAACGAAACCCAGCACCGTGGGCGCCTCAGGTTGGCACAGGGCCTCGAGCAAGCGCTGCTCGTGTGCAGGGTCACTCACGGTCTGAAGTTTGCCGATAATCGCTTTCCAGCTGCTTTGCCATTCGCCCATTAGCTGTCATCCCGTTTCGAGCGCACCCACTCCACCTGTCGCTTGATCAAGAACCCCAGGTACAGGGGTATCTTCCTCGCGGCGTAGAACGGGGCGTAAAGCAAGACCGAAAAGGGGATCAATTCACGAGAAAACCGGCCCCACGCCAGCAGAACTGCAACACCCAGCATGACCAGGGCACCCGTGGCGACCCATGCAGGTGCAGTGATACCGAACAGCAGCGCGGCCAGCCAGGCAACACATGCAACCCCTACCAGGGCCATGACCAGCAACGCCAATGGCGGCACCAGCAGGTCCAGGGTCATGGCCAGCAAGGGCGCGTTACGCCGAGTGACCGCGCTCACCAGCAGCTTGGGCACCTCGGCCAGGATCACCCCCAGGTGGCCATGCTCCCAGCGGGTGCGCTGGCTGCTCAAGCCTTCCTGGCTAAGCGGAAACTGGCTGGTGACCTGCGCATCCGGGCAAAACAGCGGCGGTTTGCCGATTCGGCAAAAGTCCAGGCCAAGCTTCAAGTCTTCGACGAGGTGCCCATTGGCCAGGTCGACCGCAACCAGGTCGCGCCAACTGAAGGCCATACCCGCGCCCATCAGCTGGCAGGGCAAGCCCAGGCGTGCCCAACCACGCGGGCGAACGAGGTTTTTGACCCGCCAGGCAAATTCCGCGATTTGCACCTTCAGGCCCGCGCCGGCGGGCGCGCGCATCAGGTACAGCGCCTGCACCGGCCGTGAAGCTTCGAGGCAACGGCGTGCCAGCAGGTCAATGGCGCCCTCGCCCACCTGGCAATCGGCGTCAACGATAATGACCACCTCGGGTGGACGCTGCGCCAGATGCCGTACACCGAAATCCAGCGCATACCCCTTGCCGCGCAACAGGTCGCTGTCGCGCTCCACCACCTCAGCGCCCGCGCTGCGTGCCAACTGCGCGGTGTCGTCGGTGCAGTTGTCCGCCACCACCAGCAAGCGGTCATGCGCCAGCATTTGCGGGCCGACACTGGCCAGGGTCGACCGAATGATCAAGGCCTCGTTGTGCGCGGGCACCAGCACCGCCACGCGCGGGCGCCTGCCATCCGCCCCAGGTCGTGATCGCACCGGCAGGCACGCCAGCAGTACCTGCGCAAACAGCACCAGCGCGGGCACGAAGATGCAAAACGCCACCAGGCTCAATAACCACGCCACGATGCTGATCATGCGGATGCCTTGAAGTAGCGGGCCAGCTTGGCGGCCTCGGTGTCGATATCGTGGCGTTGCAGCACCCGCTGGTAAGCGGCTTCACCCATGCGCTGCAACACGTCGGCCGGTTGCGACAGGCAGTCGGCCATTGCCTCAGCCAACTCCTCTACCGTGCCGGCGGGGAACAACCAGCCGTTTTCGCCCTGGCGCACCAACTCCGGGATGCCGGCCACGTAGGTGGTCAGCACCGGCCGGCGCAATGCCATGGCCTCCATGATCACCACCGGCAGGCCTTCGGCGAAACTCGGCAGCACCAACGCACGGGCAGCGAGGATTTCCTCCCGCACCTGGGCGCTGCTGATCCAGCCGGTGATGCGTACCTGCGCCTGCAGACCATACCGAGTGACCAAGGCCTCGATCTGCTCGCGCATTTCGCCATCACCCGCCAACACCAGCTCGAATGCAATGGCTTGGGTGGCCAGCAGGTGGGCCGCCTCGATCAGCAACAGTTGGCCCTTCTGCTCGCACAGGCGCCCGACGCACACCAGGCGTGGCGCCGACGGTGCGGCAACGGCGGCAACCGCGTGGAAGTCGCGCTCCAGGCCGCAATGCACGACCTTCACCTTCTCCCAGTGTTCGTGCGCCACCCAACGGAACAACTGGCTGCGCCCATACGAGCTGACCGCCGCCACAAACGCGGCGCGCCGGACTTTTTCGCCCACGTGCAGAAACTGTGGTTTGTCGAATTCTTCCGGCCCGTGCACGGTAAAGCTGTAGGCAGGCCCGCCAAGGGCATGGGCCAGCATCACCACCTCGGTGGAGTTGGTGCCAAAATGCGCATGAACATGCTTCGCGCCAAAGGCCTGTAACCAGAGCAGTACCTGACAGGCCTCGGCCAGGTACACCAGGTGATAGGGCCAGGCGCGATCCGCCCGCTGGCCCAGGCGCAGGGCCAACCACAGGGTGGCGAAAAAGCGTCGTGGCTCGGCACGCAGCACCTGCAGCGTGGGCGCCAACAACCCCTTCAGGCCGTGCTGCAACACGTAGCGGGTCTTGCCCCGCTCGGCGATGTCCTCGTCATCCTGCAGTTCGGCATCCCAACCCCGCAAGGCAATGCGCTGGATCTCCATGCCCTGGCGCTCCAACGCCAGAATTTCGCGTCGAATGAAGCTATGGCTGACTTTCGGGTACTGATTGATGAAGTAAGCAATGCGCATATAAATCCAGATCAATGCCTGCGTAATGAGCCTTACCAACTGCAACCCGTTACTTCAGGCTGTCGATCGCCGGCGGCGGGCTCCCTGCCGATGCACGTTCAAGCACATCCCCCTTCATCCCTTGTAGCCCATGGACGGGCTCGCTGCCTGATAAAGCCGCTTCAACGCGCGCGAATACCTCATCCAGCAAGGCATGCCGCCGGCGGTACATCGCACGTTTCTTGGGCGCGATGTCGTCTGCGGCGCGTTTGGCAGCGGCCAGCGGCAGGCTGAAGAAGTCGTCGCGCTCCGAAGGCGTGGCGCCGTTTTCCAGCCAGATGGCATCGTAATGGGCGGCCAGGTCGTGTGCCTTGTCAGCGCCAAAGTAAGGATGGCGATGATGCCGGTGCGCATCGCCAACTGCGTAGATGCGCACCACCCCCAGCGTTCTGGCGATGCACTTGAAGGCCTCCAGCAGGAAGCTGCGCGGGCGCAGGCCCTCGAAGTCCTTGGTCAGGTCACGGTAGATGTTCAGCGAAGTTTCGCTGTCGATGCCTTTGTGAATGCCCTGCACGGCGCCGATGAACAAGCACAGCTCACCGTGCTGGCGGCACAGGCTGAACGCCAGCGATGCCACGCGCAAATCCCCTTGGAACAGGTTCAGCACCAGCTCCCCTTCGCGCTTGAACCAGATCGGCCGGTCCAGCACCAGGGCGCAGCCCTTCGAATAGGCCGACAGGTCGCACAGGGTCAGGCGCTCGTCGCGACCGAGCAGCAGCAACGTGGGAAACTGCCGGGCAACCACCTCAAAATGCGACGCCACCACACCGAGCCGCTCCTGCGCCTCCCAGCCCTTGCTGATGTAGGGCCACTGCACGACGCCAATGCAATCGACCCCAAGCCTTGCAAACCGGTCATCACCCAGCGCCGTCGACATGCGCTGCATGAAGGCCTTCAGCGCGGGCCACTCGCGGGTGATCTGCCGCGTCAGCTTGACCTTGTTGTTCAAGGCCCGCAGCGAGTAGCCGGGCTGCAGGGTGAGCACACTTTTCACTATCGATCTGGCAATCATAGGAATCTCATTTGTACTCGATCAGCACGGCTTTGCCGGCAGAGAACCTGTTCATCAGGAACTTTACCTGCCCAAGCATTTCAGGGAATTTGCCGAGCACCAAAAACACCGCCTGCAGCCAGCGCTCGCGTGTCGGCTTGCCAGCGCGACGCGCCAGGCGCACCGCTTGCAGCGGGTAGATCAGCAACAGCAGCAGCGCCCACACACCCAGCAGGCCACTGGCAAACACGATCGCCAAGGGGATGCCCAAGCCCCAGAGCCAAGCGCGGCGGGACTCTCGCAACCAATGGCGCTCTGGCGCTCGCCCATGCAAAAAGGCACCCTCGGCATAGGCATGGCCGGCGCGCAAGCTGCGCCGCCACCACTGGCTGAAACGCGTCATGGCAGCGTCGTGCAAGGTCATCTCAGCGGCCAGGCGCCAGATTTTCCACCCCTTCGCGCGCAAGCGAACGCACAGCTCCGGCTCTTCGCCGGCGATCAGGTCCGGGCGAAAGCCGCTCACTTGCGTGAAGGCATCGACGCGCATCAACGCATCCCCCCCACAGGCCTTGGCTTCCCCGATGGGCGTGTCCCACTCCAGGTCACACAGCAGGTTGTACACCGAGCGTTGCGGGAACCGCTCACGGCGCCGCCCGCACACCACCGCTACGTCTGGGCGTGCATCAAGAAAGGCCTGGGCATTGCCCAGCCAGGCCGCATCCACCTCGCAATCGCCGTCGACAAACTGCACGTAGCGCATCGACGGCAACAGGCGTTGCAGGCGGGTGAAGCCCTCGTTGCGGGCCCGAGCTGCGGTAAACGGCCGGCTCATGTCGAGCGCCAGCACTTCGACCCCTTGGGCCTGTGCCATCTGCACGGAACCGTCGGTGGAGCCTGAGTCCACGTACACCACCCGGTCCGCACCGTGCGCCAACGAACGCAGGCAGCGCTCCAGGCGCAGGCCCTCGTTGCGTCCAATCACTACAACGCCGATACCTGTCTCCATGGGCCTCACTCGACCGTGCACTGCGCCGCCTCGGTGGGGTTGCGCAGTTTGATGGTCGCAGGCACGCCGACCGCCAACGCGTTGTCTGGCACGTCCACCAGCACCACGGCATTGGCGCCGATGACCACGTTGTTGCCGATGCGGATGTTGCCCAGCACCTTGGCCCCTGTGCCAATATCGACGTTATTGCCGAACACCGGCGCAATCGGCTCGCTGACATTCTTCAGCCCCACCACCACGCCGTTGCGAATCCGGCAGTCATCGCCAAAGCGGGCATAACCGCTGATTACGATACCGCCGAAATGGTCGATGACGAAGTTGCGGCCGATCACGACCTCGCAGGGCAATTCAACACCCGTGATGATCTGCACGAACTTGAACAGGATCTTGTAGAGGATGGAGAACAGTTTGCGCAACAGTGCCGGGCGCACGCTATAGCGCCAGCGCCCGAAGCGATACACCAGCAATACCCAAAACCCCTGGGCGCCCCAATCACCACCGTGTGCACGCAAGTCGGCGCGGATATTCTCGAACATGACGTCACCTACCGTGTGGGTTGGCTTGCGAACCGTGTCTTGAACAACAGCGACCAGGTAGTCTGGCAGTGCCGCCAGCACGCCCGGATCGCCTCGCGACCTCGCCCCTTCAGCAGTGCCTTGAGTGCCAGTACCAGGTCACCCACACACACCAGCAGCATGTGCAGCGCCAGCCCGGCAACGCCGTGGTGCTTGCGGAAGTACAGCAGTTCGCTTTCGATCTGGTAGCTGGAAATCTGCCGGCTGGCCGCTTCCAGTTCGCTGACCGACTTGGAGCTTTCGCCGCCGATATGCACCACCGTGGTATGGGGATAGAAGACGACCTTCCAGCCCGCTTCCTTGACCCGCTTACAATGGTCAACCTCCTCGTAATAGAGGAAGTAGCGCGGATCGAACAGGCCTACCTGGTCCAGCACTTCGCGACGCACCAGGTAGAAACAACCGGGCAGCCAATCGCATTCACGTACCGAGCCATGGTCCCAGGTCATCTCATCGACCATTTTCAAGCCTGGGAAGAAACGGCCAAGCCCGGTACGGCCGACAAACACGTTCAGGGGTGTCGGGAAGTAGCGGCAACTGGGTTGCAGGTCGCCATCGCGGCCCTCCAGGCGCACGCCCAGCACGCCGCACTCGGGGTGGTTGTCCATGTACTCGAGGGTCTTGGCCAGTGAATCGGCCGCCACGAAGGCATCGGTATTCAGCAGCAGTGCGTACTTGCCCTTCAAGTGCGCCAGCAGTTGATTGTTGGCGCGCCCGAAACCGACGTTCTTCTTGTTGCTCAGCAACAGCGCCTCGGGGCACACCTTGGCCATGCGTTCCACAGAATCATCGACCGAGGCATTGTCGACGACCAGGTAACTGGCAAGCTTTTCGCTGTCGGCCTGGCGCAGCGCATCGAACATGGGCTGCAGCAAAGACGCAGTATTGAAATTGACCACCATCACATCGACGGGTTTTCTATCCATTGTTACCGTCCCCGAAGAAGTACTGCCGTCGTTGCGCGGCAAGGGCAGGCTCCACGGTCGGGTCAAAGGCACCTTTGCGCTGTTTGACCAGTTCTATCCACGGGTAGCTTTCGCAGCGCTCCTCCACCCTCTTGATCAGTGCTTCGGTGGTGCAGATGAATTTGGCCGGGTTGCCACCCACCACGGTGCCCGGCAGCACGTCCTTGGTGACGACCGCACCGGCAGCGACGATCGCATCGGGCCCGATGGTCACGCGGGGCATCACAATCGCGCCATGGCCGATGAAGCAGTTGTCCTTGATGTCGATATAGCCGACCGAATCGAGGTGTTTCCCGTAGCAGAGCTCGATCAATGCCACCACGCCGTCGTGGCCGATCAGTGTGCAATCCGACAGGCCGACGTTGTTACCGATGCGCACCAGCGCAGGGTCGGTCACGTTGCACCCTGGGTTCATATGAAAGTTGGCCCCTACCGAATGAAACTTACCCCAACGGGTTAGATAGCTCCCCCACTCTCGCCCCGTTGGATTACACAACTTCTTGTACGTCGAGCTTCCCCGCCCGGTCGAGTTGACATAACGCGTCAGTGCACTCCGTATCCATCCATTCATTCTGCGAGCCTCACAATCAAAGCGATTCTGAACTGTCCCTGAGGCGACTTCGGTCTCATTCTTCTTGGTGCTGACCGCCTCGCACTCAACCCGTTTACAACGTGCGTTACACCGCGGCACCCGTAGCCGATTTCAACTTTTCATTGAGGTGGTCCGCCAACCTGACGGCAAACTGCAACAACGGCATGGTCGGGTTGGACGCGCCGCCCTTGGCAAAGATACTGCTTCCCGCCACATAGAGATTCTGGGTGCCGAACACTTTGCAATTGGCGTCGACCACACCGAACTCAGGTGACGCAGCCATGCGCGTGGTGCCCATGTGATGGGCATGTGGCGCCATCTTCAACGGCACCGATGTGTCGTAGACGAAGTCGTTGAGCTTGACGAAGCCCAAGTCCATGTCGGCAAATTGCTTGGCCAGTTCGGTGCCGATGCACTTGATGGTGTGCCTGTCACTTTCGCTCAGTGCCCAATGCACGTTGACCTTGGCCACCCCCAGCTCGTCTTTCTCATTCAGCAATGAAATGCGGCTTTGCCGGTTGGGAAACTGCTCGATCATGGTGCCGATCACACCGTCGCCCGGGCAACTGAACTTGGCGACCAAGGCGATCTTGTCGGCAACGCCCATGTCACAGGCAAGGTTTTCCAGAAAGTGTTTGACCTCGGCCGTGCGGCCATACGTCTGCACATCCGAGAGCAGTGCAGCGGTGATATTGCCTTTACCGGCCTGGTATTCCTCAACAAAGGCGTCGGTGGTGTAGTACTGACGCATCTGGGTGTCCTGGTCCGACTTCAGGATGAACGTGCCCATGTCGATATTCAGGTGCTCCATGAAGCAACACCCGGTCAGCCCTTCCTTGTTGACGATACCCGCGGCCAACAGGGATTCACTGTTCAATAACTGCCGGGCATTCTCGATGGCACCCGTCGCCAGGATGAAGTTTCTGGCCACCACGCGCTGACGATGACGGTCGTAATCGGACACCACCGCAGCCACCACATGGCCCGACGCTTTGTCGAACTCCAGGTCGACGCAGTTGCAATTGATGAATACGTCCAGCCCGTGGGTTTCGTTCAGTGCAGTCGCGTACTTCTGCGCAAAGCGCGTTGGGGGGCTCAGCAGGAAGCGGTCGGGTTCGAAGTCATCACCCGCAAGCCCGGTGTTCATCGCGTGAAACTCCGAGCCTGGCGGCAAATCGACGATGTCCATGGCCGCAGCCAGGTAGCCCTCGATCTCCGAGTAGGGGATCGGCCAGCCGGGCAAGTCGCCGGGCGGCGCCATGGCGAAGTCTGAGGGGGTGAACGGCCGGCAGCGCCCTGCCCAGTGGTTGGACGTGCCGCCCAGGTAACGCAGGCGTGTTTCTGCGGCGTACAGTTCGAGCCCCGTCGAGGCGCACGTGTACAGCCCTTGCGAGTGCGGTGAATACTCACGCCCACCGCCCTCGGCCAGCAGCACGTTCCAACCCGCAGCTGCCAGCCGCAGGCCCAGGGTAATGCCAGCGGGGCCGGCCCCGATGATGCAAAAATCATAGTCGTCACGCAGCGTTTTCTGCTGCTGATAGTCCTTGATCATGCTGGCTCGTTCCGGAAGTACTGAGAAGGCAACACCCAGCCGTTGATCACCACGAACCCGGTTTTTTCGACGGGTTTGCGTGCAACGTCTGCGGCCACCCCAAACACCGCGCCGCCAACGCCCAGCAGGACACAGCTCTGGAGAAAACCCCTACGACCCAACTGCGGAGTACACAACGTAAGCTTCCCCATGATCCCCAGACCTATCTCGATGAAGTGTTAACAATCAGTCACTCGACCGCCCCCACATTGCACCATCGCCCGCCTCTGGCCTCATCACAGCCACTCGAAGAAACGGGTCGCCAACAGCCCACAGAGTGCCCCCACGGCCACCATCGGCAGTACCACCAACTCGCGTTTGACACTGAAGATATCCAGCTTGCAGTTAACGTAGACGATCAACAGCAACGTCGGGAAGGTATGCAGGGCCACCCCCCAGATTGCGTAGTCAACACCGCCAATGGCCAGCAGCAGTGGCAACAACCCCCATAACGAGACTAGCCGGATGATGTTGTCCATGGCCTGGTATTTCGTCAGGCCCAGGGCAATCCATATCTGATGTGCCAAGGTATAGCGCAGCGTGAAGAACGACAGCGAAAGAATCGCAAGAATCGTCCCCGCCTCGGTGTAGCGCGCGTCGTACATCCAGCCGATCAACAACGGGCTGGCGGTCAGGAACACCCCGCAGGCGAACAGCATCACAAGGTCGACCAGCAACCTGAAACGGTAGTACAGCGCCTTCAGGCGTGCCTTGTCACCTTCCCGAGCGGCTTCGCTGAACGCGGGCAGCGCCACCGAGCCCACCAGTTTCAGCAACCCGGTCTGCACGGACCCGAGGATCAGCACGGCAATCGAGTACACCCCCAACTGCCCCGCTGTCATGCTCGCACCAAACCAGATCCGGTCACCGTACATGGCCAGTACGCCGACCATCGACGACAGCAGGATCCAGCGGCCAAACACAATCAGCTCGTTCAGCGCGCTTCGGTCCCACTGCAGGCGGTTGTTCGGCCCTTCCAGCGCCAGGTGCCCCAGCAAGGTACCCGCCAGGGCGCTGACCAGGCCGGCGATCACCAGCGACCAGATCGACCGGGTGAAATAACCGATCACCAGCATCGCGATCAAACCGACCACTTGCGAGGCCAGGTCCACCAATACCACGCGCTTCTGTTGGAAAGTTCGTACGGCGACATCTATCTTGGTCGATTGGAATCCCCAGATGATGGCCGAAAGGCCGGTCGCCGCCAGCACCATCGGCAGCTCAGGGGCGGCGTAAGTGGAGTCCGCCGGCCACAGGTTGGCCAGCTGCGCGAACCAGGAGGCAGCGGCCAGCAGCAAGGTCAGGGCAAACAGGACGAAGCCGCGGATGATCTGGACGGTCCAGGCGGTATTGAGAAACTCGGGGTCGTCGCCCCGGTGGCTCTGGATGATGTTCTGGCGCAGGCCAACATCGGACAGCAAGTGCAGGAGTACCGAAACCGTGGTGGCGATGACCATCACACCGAACATTTCCGGCAGCAGCAAACGGGCCATGATCAGGTTGCCGCCCAGGCGCATGACCTGTGACGCCACCAGCGACACCAGGTTCCATGACCCGGCCTTCAGTGCGCGCTTGCGCAGGCTCGCGGAGGCTGACACATCAATCGACGGCATGACTTCAATCTCTGACTGATTGGCTAAAAGTCACTATAGTTTCAATTAGCCATGATGCTAGCCGTGCCCACCAAGGGAAAGGTGTCCTTAGCCAATGCCTGAACATTTTCGTGCGTTGATCGTCATTCTGTTTCTGGCAGGCGTCGTTTTTGTCATGGCGCGCCGCCCGGCGACAGACCTCATCCCCTACAGCGACTTCAAGCGCCGGCGTAACCTGTGGTTCGTCCTGACGCTGGTGGCCTTCGCCTCCCACAGCTTCTGGGTGTACGTGGCCGCTGCCGGGCTGATCATGTACATCGCCGGGCGGCGCGAACGCAATGCCATGGCGCTGTTTTTCATGTTGCTGTTCCTGATTCCGCCGGCCTCAGTGCAAATACCTGGGTTTGGCGTGGTCAACTACCTGGTCGACCTCAACCATGTTCGCCTGCTGACGCTGTGCGTGTTGCTGCCGGCAGCGCTGGCCCTGAGCAGGCAAAGCGATACCCTGCGCTTTGGCCGCACCTGGCCCGACAAGCTGCTGGCGGCCAGCCTGGTGCTGATGAGTGTGCTGTACCTGCGTGAAACTACCTTGACCGACACCTTGCGCCAGGCGCTCTACCTGTATGTCGATGTGTTCTTGCCCTACTACGTCGCCAGCCGAGGGCTCAGGGAGATCAGTGATTTCAAGGACGCCATGCTGGCATTCGTGCTGGCATCCTTCGTCCTGGCACTGATCGGCGTTGCCGAGTTCGTCCGCCACTGGCTGCTGTACAACGCCCTGATCGATGCCATGGGCGTGCAGTGGAGCATGTCCGGCTACCTGAGCCGTGGCGGCTCATTGCGCGCCAGCGCCACCACCGGGCAGGCAATTGCACTGGGCTACGTGATGAGTGTGGCCATCGGCCTGTACCTGTTCGTCCAGGGCTATGTGCGCAGCCAGCTGCAGCGGGTGCTCGGCGCCCTGCTGCTGGCTGCCGGGCTTTTCGCGCCGTTGTCCCGCGGCCCCTGGATTGGCGCCGTGGTCATCGTCGTGGTGTTCATTGCCATGGGCAAAGGCGCCATTAAGCGCCTGACTGTGCTTGCCCTTGCCGGCGTACTGGCTCTGCCGCTGCTGACTGTGCTACCTGGGGGCGACAAGGTGCTGGACCTGTTGCCTTTCATCGGCAATATCGAAAAAGAGAACATCACCTACCGGGAACGCTTGATCGACAACTCCTGGATCGTGATCCAACGTAACCCCTTGTTCGGATCGTTCGACTTCCGTAACACCCCTGAAATGCAGTCGATGATTCAGGGGGAAGGCATTATCGACATCGTCAACACCTACGTCAGCCTGGCCCTGCGGGTCGGGTTGGTCGGGCTCGCGCTGTTCGTGGCGTTTTTCGTCACCGTGTTGCTGGGCATCCGCAAAGCCATGCGCGCGTTCCCCGACAAGGATGACGAGCAACGGCAACTGGGCCGGGCGCTGTTGGCGACGCTGGTGGGGATCTTGGTGATCATCTTCACCGTCAGCAGCATCACTATCATCCCCACCGTGTACTGGTCGGTCGCAGGGCTTGGGGTGGCCTACATACAGCGGGTGCGCAGGCTCCGTTCCAGCCAGGCCAGCGACCTTCCCGCTGCCGGCCTTCAAACCAGGTGATGCCCATGAGCCGTTTCCCTTTGCGCCCCTTCATGCGGGCATCCCTGTTCGTTGGCCTGGCCGTCATGTCCCAGGCTGGCTGGGCCTCCGGGTGGGTCGTCAGCGTCGAAGAACAAAACGGCCTGCCCAGCGTGACACGCGGTGGCGGGCAGGTGATGAAAGCCAAGTTCGACTTCTGGGCGGCTAACTGGAGCTGGACTGGTTTCTACACCGCCATGAAGGTCAATGCGCCCTACAGCTACACCCTGCAGGGCAAGAACAAGCAGTTGGACTTCGACCTGACGGCGGATATCCGCAAGCCGCAAACACAAACCTTGACCTGGGCGTTCGACCTGACCGCACACAGCAGGCAGTCCAACGTGATGGGCGGCGGCATCGTTTTCCAGTTCGACCCGGCCCTGTTCAATGGGGAGATGGGCGCGCCCGTGCTGTTGCCCGACAACCGTGGCTGGTCCTGGGGCAAAGATGCGCAAGGCAGGCGCATCGAGATGCGCTTCGAACCTGCACTGGCAAAGGTGTACTTCGAACCGGGTAGCAATGCCGAGATCCGCGCGTTCTTCTACAAAGACCCCATCAGCGCCGGCCAGCAGCAGATCAAGGCGACGTTGAACGTGACGGGCGATATCGAGCTGGGCCCAACCCCCACCGAGCGCTTTGGCCTGCAAGACCCCGCGCAGTGGCCCGACGACCAGCTTGACTGGCAAACCTCGCCGGTCGACCTGTCTTTTCTCAACGCACCCGAGAAACCAGCAGGCAAGCGCGGCTTTGTAAAGGCCTCCGGCGAGCAACTGGCGTTCGAGGACAACACCCCCGTGCGTTTCTGGGGCACCAACCTATCTGCGTACTCGCTGTTCAAGACGCCAGACGAGGAAATCATCAAACAGGCCAAACGCCTGTCGGCACTGGGTTTCAACCTCGTCCGGCTGCACCACCACGACTCCCCGTGGGTCAGCCCGAACGTGTTTGGCGACGGCACCTTGATTCGCGATACCCAGCAGCTCAATGCCGAGTCGCTGCGCAAGATCGACCTGTGGGTCAAAAGCCTCAAGGACGAGGGCATCTACGTCTGGCTCGACATGCACGTACAGCGCGCCCTTACCGCCAATGACAACATCGAAGATTTCGATGAGCTGGCCAAGGGCGAGCCCAGGGTCGACCTTAAAGGCTACGCCTATGTGAACCAGAGCATTCAACAGGCCATGAAACGCTTTATTGAGCAGTACATGACCCATGTGAACCCCTACACCGGCCTTGCCTACAAAGACGACCCGGCCATTGCTGCGGTTTTGATCACCAACGAGAACGACATCACCCAGCACTACGGCAACGCCCTGATGCCGGACAAAAAAGTCCCCGCACATACCAAGCTTTACCAGGAACAGGCAGACGCCTTCGCCAAGCGCAATGACCTGCCTGCAGACCGCACCTGGCGCGCCTGGGAACATGGCCCGTCGAAGCTCTTCTTGAATGATCTGGAACGCCGTTTCGATGTCGACATGATTGCGCACCTGCGCAGTCTGGGGGTCAAGGTACCCATTGCCACCACCAGCACCTGGGGCGGCAATGGCCTGAGCGCGCTGCCCGCGCTGACCTCGGGCGATGTGATCGATGCGCACAGCTACGGCGCCATCGGCCAGCTCGAGAAGAACCCGCTGACCAGCGACGGGATGATCAACTGGATTGCCGCGGCCCAGGTCGTCGGCCTGCCCCTGACGGTCACCGAATGGAACGCTGAACCCTTCCCCCTGCCCGACCGCCATTCGCTGCCCCTGTATGTGGCGGGCACGGCCAGCCACCAAGGCTGGGACGCCATGATGCAATATGCCTATAGCCAGCAGGCCTTCAACAGCGGTTGGCGCACGGCAGACAACTGGCACGCGTACAACGACCCGGCCATGCTGGCCACGCTCCCCGCGGCTGCCCTGCTCTACCGCCGTGCGGACGTGCAGCAAGCCACCACCCGTTACGTCTTCGCGCCAACACCCGCCACCTTGTTCAACCAGGACATCACGCCGCGCAACTCGCTGCTGCTGCGCACCGCCATGGAAAAAGGCAGGCTGCAGATCGCCATGCCGCAGACGCCGGAGTTGCCCTGGCTGAAACCCAGCATCATCCCGGCCGATGCCCAAGTGCTGCGTGACCCTGCCCAATCGTTGCTGCCCCCTGACGCCACCGAGTCGGTAACCGATACCGGGGAGCTCAAGCGCAACTGGCAACAAGGCCTCTACACCATCGATACCCCCCTGACCCAGGCGGCGACCGGCTGGCTGGGCGGTCGAACCCTCAACCTTGGGCAGGTCGAGGTACAGGCAAAGACGCCTTATGCCAGTGTCGTCGTGCAGAGCCTGGATGCCAAACCGCTGGGCCAGGCTCGCAGCCTGCTGATCTCACTGGGCACCCGGGCTGTGCCCAAGGCCGACGACAAGACGCCGTTCAATGTCGAGCCCTTCGAAGGCACGCTGGCCATCAAGGCAGCGGCCGGCCTGAAACTGTTCGCGCGCGATGCACAAGCGCAACTCAAGGAATTGCCAGTGGCGTACCAGAACGGGCGCTATGTGATCACGTTCGATGGCCAGTACATGTCCAACTGGCTGTTCTTGAAATAGGGCATTTGGCCATCTACAGTCTCAAGAGACCTGTAGCTGATACTCCCACCTGTTCGATTCAGGGACGACCCGCGGCGTCTGTACAACAGCAGAGTCCAGGAGGCACGGATGAAGTTTCTGGTTGTCGGTGGCGCAGGTTATATCGGCTCGCACATGGTCAAGCACTTGCTGGCCGCGGGCCATGATGTGGTGGTGGCGGACCTTGTGTCGCCAGGGCCTGGGGTGCAATGGGCCAAGCTCGACATTGCCGACGAGCCGGCGCTGGATGTGCTGTTCGCCGAGTGCCACTTCGATGCGGTTTTTCACTTCGCATCGTTCATTCAGGTGGGCGAGTCGGTTTGCGCCCCTGGCAAGTACTACCAGAACAACGTAGCGGCCACCCTGACATTGCTGCAGGCGATGGTGAATGCGGGCATCAAGCGGCTGGTGTTTTCCTCCAGCGCAGCCGTTTACGGCAACCCGCTGTACGTGCCCATCGACGAGGCGCATGGCAAGGCACCGATCAACCCCTATGGGCTCAGCAAGTGGATGGTCGAGCAAATTCTCGAGGACTTCGACCGTGCATACGGGCTGAAGTCAGTGTGCCTGCGCTACTTCAACGCCGCAGGGGCTGACCCTGACGGGGAGCTGGGCGAGCGCCATGAGCCGGAAACCCACCTGATACCGTTGATCCTCCAGGCGGCCGCTGGCAGGCGTGAGGCGGTCACGGTGTTTGGCCGGGATTACGACACCGCCGATGGCACCTGTATTCGTGATTATGTGCATGTCGCCGACCTGGCTTCGGCACATGCGTTGGCGGTCGACTACCTGGTCGCTGGCGGCCCCAGCACGGCGTTCAACCTGGGCAATGGCCTGGGCTTTTCAGTGCAGCAAGTGATCGATACCGCCCGCACAGTGACGGGCCGGCAGATCCACACACTCGATGCACCCCGCCGCGCGGGTGACCCGCCCAGGTTGGTGGCGGATGCAGGCAAAGCGCTGAGTGTGTTGGGCTGGCGGCCAGCGTATGCATCGCTGGAGCAGATCGTGGCGCATGCCTGGGGGTGGGAGTTGCAGTACCCGTGGCATCGGCCGTAATCATGCGGCTATTCACTATCGGGGGTAGGAGCAGCCTTGTGCTGCGAAGAGGCCGGTGAAAACTCAGCGAATCTTCGCTGCTGTCACCGGCCTCTTCGCAGCACAAGGCTGCTCCTACCCCGATAGTGAATAGTCAGTAATAGGTGTGCGGCTTTTCATCCGCCTTGTTCAACACCGTGCCTGGTCGCTGGCGGCCCCAGCACGGCGTTCAACCTGAGCAATGGCCTGGGCTTTTCAGTGCAGCAAGTGATCGATACCGCGGAGCACGTCGTGGCGCATGCCTGGGGGAGAGTTGCAGTACCCGTGGCATCGGCCGTAATCATTCAGCTATTCACTCTCGGGGGTAGGAGCAGCCTTGTGCTGCGAAGAGGCCGGTGAAAACACAGCGAGTCTTCGCTGCTGTCACCGGCCTCTTCGCAGCACAAGGCTGCTCCTACCCCGATAGTGAATAGCTCAGTAATAGGTGCGCGGCTTTTCATCCGCCTTGTTCAACACCGTGCCTGGTCGCTGGCGGCCCCAGCACGGCGTTCAACCTGGGCAATGGCCTGAGCTTTTCAGTGCAGCAAGTGATCGATACCGCGGAGCAGATCGTGGCGCATGCCTGGGGGGAATTGCAGTAGCCGTGGCCTCGGCCGTAATCATGCGGCTATTCACTATCGGGTGTAGGAGCAGCCTTGTGCTGCGAAGAGGCCGGTGAAAACACAGCGAATCTTCGCTGCTGTCACCGGCCTCTTCGCAGCACAAGGCTGCTCCTACACTCGATAGTGAATAGTCAGTAATAGGTGCGCGGCTTTTTATCCGCCTTGTTCAACACCGTGCCTGGTCGCTGGCGGCCCCAGCATGGCGTTCAACCTGGGCAATGGCCTGAGCTTTTCAGTGCAGCAAGTGATCGATACCGCGGAGCAGATCGTGGCGCATGCCTGGGGGGAATTGCAGTAGCCGTGGCCTCGGCCGTAATCATGCGGCTATTCACTATCGGGTGTAGGAGCAGCCTTGTGCTGCGAAGAGGCCGGTGAAAACACAGCGAATCTTCGCTGCTGTCACCGGCCCTTTCGCAGCACAAGGCTGCTCCACTCGATAGTGAATAGTCAGTAATAGGTGCGCGGCTTTTCATCCGCCTTGTTCAACACCGTACCAATCAGGTTGACAGTCGCCAGGTGGTGCAGGCATTCCTCGATCTCTTGCTTGCTGTTCATGCCGTTGCCGACGACCAACAACACACAGTCGAACTTGGGCATCACGGTGATTGCATCGTCTGAGCTCAACAATGGCGGCAAATCGAAAATGCAGATGCGCGACTCATAGCGGCTGCGCAAGTCGCTGATCAGGTTGTTCACCCGGGGGGAGGACAGCATTTCGGTAGACATCGGAATAGGCACCCGCGTCGGCAGCACGACAAAACGCGGCAACGTCGGGTTGACCAGCACCTCTTCCAGCCCGGCCTGGTCAGACAGCAACTCGTTGAGGGCCTTTTCCATCGGCAAGCCCAGGCTGCTGCCGACCTTGGGGCGACGCAGGTCGAAGTCCACCAGCAGCGCCGTCTTGGTCGTATGGTGCGCGATGCTCATGGCCAGGTTGATCGCCAGCACCGTCTTGCCCGCCTCGGGCGTTGGCGAGGTGATGGCCAAGGTACGCCAGCCGTTTTCCTCCATCGCCTGCAGCACCTGCGTGCGCAACAGGTCGATCGGCCCACTCATGTTCGAGTTCTTGTTGAACGCGACAATCCGATTGCGCTCAAGGTGCTCCGCACGCAACGGCACCACCTTGGTCTTCACGTAATCGAATTGCCCTGGCACTTCTGGAGGCTCCGCCCCGTGGGCGGTTTGCGGTGCCTGGGCAGCACCTGGAGAAACTTGATGAATACCATTGCCAACTACCGGCTTGATCCTGTCCATCACTGCTTTCCCTATTCAAACCGCGCCATAGCCTTGAACAGCAACACATCCAACGGCATGTAGAACACGTGCACCAGCACTACCATCATAGCAATCAGCACAAGCACCGCCAGGATCAGCAGGTTGCGCCAGCGTTTACGCTTTGCCAGTTCCGCCTGGGTGGTGATGAAGGGCACCGTCACCAGCACACGCTTGCCCAACACGCTCTCCAACGCCCCTACCCCCCGTACCCGCTGATTGAGCATTTCCAGCAGCATCACCAACGCGCCACCGCCTGCCGGTGCCAGCACCAGGCCCAGGGCGGCGATTTTCTTGCGGTTGGGTTTGATCGGCTTCTCAGGCAGCAGCGGTGGCTCCAGCAGCACAAAACGCTCTGCCTTGTTTTCCTGTTCCAGGCTTTCGGTAATTTTCGCGCCCATTTCCTTGGCACGGATTTCTTCGTACTTCTTGCGCGCGTTGTCGTGGTCGCGCATCAAGGTGACCAGGCCACGCTCCACTTGCGGGGCTTCAAGAATCTCCGCCTCGTAGCCTTCCATTTTCTTCACCAGCTCACGCTTTTGCTCCGCCAGTGAGGTGATGCGCTCCTGGGCCGCGCCAATCCGCGCACGCACCCGCGCCACATCCAGGCTGACCGACGACGCAGCCTTGCTGCCGCCGCCGCTGGCCTGCAGGGCATCGATCTTGCGCTTGACCGCAACTACGTCCGGGTGCGCGTCCTTGTATTTGGTCAGCAGCCGGGCGTACTCGGCCTTGAGGCTGGGCAGGTCTTGTGGCTGGTCGACACTGGACGGCCGGGTACCGTCAGCCTTGGTGGTCAAGCCGGCATTGGCCGCCGACAATTCAAGCTCCAGGTAACGCAGTTCCTCTTGCGCGGTCTTGTAATCGCGGTCGACCTCCCTGAACTCCAGCTCCGAACGCGACAACATGCTCATGCGCAGCGACTGGTGCTCAGGCAAGGCATTGGCGTGGGCTTGCTTGAAGTCCGCCAGCTGGTTTTCCAGGCTGGCAAGCTCGGCACCCAGCTTGTTGGCTTCCTGGGTCAGGAATTCGGTGGTTTCGTTGGCGCGCTCGGTGCGCTGCTTGAGGTTTTCGTTGAGGAACAGCGTTACCAGTTCGTTGGCGACATCCTTGGCCACCTGCGCTTGCTTGTGCTCGAAGGACACATTGAATGCGACTGTGGCCTCACCCCGCCCTCTGACGAACGTGCTGAGGGTAGCGACCACGATGGCATTGCGCATCTGGTCGATCTTGTCGCTTTCGCTGAGCCGCTTGTCAGCGAACAGGCTGTACTTGTCGATGATCCGCAGCAGGTTCTCGCGGGTCATGACGCGCTGGCGAATGACCTCGATGCGCTCATCGGCAAAGCTGTTGTTGTTCGCCGATACCAGCTCGGGGGAGATCTGTTGCGACTCCACCAGAATGGTCCCGGTGGACTGATAGATCGGTGGCACGCTGACCGCGACCACCACGGTCGCGGCAAGAATGACTACGATACTGATCCCTAATAACAGGGCCCTATCCTTGATGATGGCGATGTAATCTTTAAGGGAAAGCTCGTAGTCAGACTTCATAAAGGCCACCAGGCTGAAGTTCAGAGGTCGGGGTACCTATACGTCAACGTCAAACCAACAATTGTTGCGTCCGCAGTGGGTGCATCGTCCTGCCGCCGCTCCTTGTACATCAACGATAGGCGCAGATCCCAAAAAGGCGAAAATTCCCGGCTGGCCCAGACACTGTACATTTGCAGTGTGTTGGGTGTTTGCCCTTTGCTGTCTTGCCAAGTGGCATCGGCGCCGACGCGGGTCAGCTCGTTGACCGCGTAACTGTAGATACCGCGCACCATGTCGAGCTCGGCAAAACCACCCTCCGCGCTGGCGACCGTGCTGCGTTCGGCACTCAAGCTGAGGTCGGAACGCACCCCGGTATACAGCAGCGAGGCCCCGCCCTCCCCGCGCCGACCGCCTTCAGAGCCGGACACCTGGTTGACGCCAACGTGCGCATCGGCACTCAGGCGCTCGGAGAACTGATACTTCACCCCAACTGCAGGGGTGTAGCTGTTAGAGGCGGTCGCAGTAAGGTCCTGTTCGGGCTCATAGCGCCTCACCCCAAACCGGGTATACACATCGGCCCGCTCGTTCCAGGCGTAGGTCCAGGTTGTCACGTTGCCCAGCTCGTTGTAGCCGGTCAGCGTGTTGATGTCGTATCGCGCTCGGCTGTACTTGGTTTCGTTGGACAACGT
The DNA here is from genome assembly GCF_028895205.1 of Pseudomonas sp. ITEM 17296. Lineage (NCBI taxonomy): Bacteria > Pseudomonadati > Pseudomonadota > Gammaproteobacteria > Pseudomonadales > Pseudomonadaceae > Pseudomonas > Pseudomonas sp. ITEM 17296. Next base: position 38,173 of record NZ_WJRS01000030.1, read on the forward strand.
GCTGCGGGCGGTGATGGCGCTGCTCCAATTGCCTGCCAGCGTATACAGCTTCTGCGTGCCGTCGGTGGTTACCACACCGGTGTCCTGGACAATGCCGGACAACGTAGAGCTTTCGTTGTACTGAGCCACCAGGCCAAAACGCCCTTTCTCGGTGTCGCGTTGCCAGCCCAGGCTTACATTGGGGTCTTCGCGGTCGTCGACGATGTCCGTGTCTGAAGAACGCAACACGTGCATGCCAAGACCCAACCGTAATTCGTCGCGGTCGAAGGTACCGACAAGGGTGTAGTCGGGCGCAATGATGGTGCGCGTCACACCCTTTTCTTCAGACGACAGCAACAACGGGTTGCTGTCGTATTCGACCGAGGTCGGTACCACCACCGATGACTGCCAATTTGCTGCCTGGACCGCGTCCGTAAACGGCAAGACCATGATTGCCGTTGCAATGCTAGTTGTTCTAAGAAGAGGCATTAAGTGTTCTTATTAAGGCAAGATCAAGGAACGACCAGCGTATCGCCAGCCTGAAGTTGAATGTTGGTGGACATGTCACGCCCGGAAACCAGGTCCTTATATCTCACGGGCAGAATCCGTTGGGAAGCCCCCTGGCCGCGAACCACCTTGATGTCGCTTTCGTCAGCGAATTTGTCCAAACCACCCGACATGCTCAACGCCTGCAATACGGCCGTGGGCCCCGCCATTTGTACGGGCCCAGGCTTGATCACTTTGCCCTGCACGTACACAAGGTTGCCGGCGATGCTTTTGACGACAACGCTGACGTTCGGGTCGGGGAGGAATTTTTCGAGTTTGGCAGCGACCTGTTTTTCAACGGCCGTGGCATCAAGGCCGGCGACATCGATCCGCCCTGCCAAGGGGAAGGTGATACTGCCATCGGGTAGCACGGTGGCTTCTTGACGCAGGCTCTCCTCTTGCCAGACGGACACCATCACCACATCGCCAGGGCTGAGCCGATAAGCTGCGCTATTTTCGACCGCGTTGCCGGTACCAGACCACAGCATCAGCACGCAAAAAGCGGAACACAATGAACGTACCATGAGGGTCCCTCCGGCCTACTGGCCTGACAAAGAGCACTAAATGAGAACGGCACACCAACTCTCGCTCCACTTCGCAACCGCACTGCCTGCTGCGATGGCCTCAACCTTCCTGGAGGCCCTGTACCTTGACACCTCGACACCCTGCCTGACCCGTCCGCTGCGACACCCTACGGCTAATGGCGATGAGTCGCCACTGGAATATAGCAACAGTTGGAAAATTGACAAGCTGTCAGCGGCTGCGAAGCCATCAACAACAAACCTCAGACGTCAATTTACCGACAGCCCAAAAAAGCCCCGTAATTGATCAACTGTTAAAGCCCCCTATTACCTTTGCCACGCGAGAACGTTTAAATCTTTCTTCTATTGGCAACGGCAACAAAACCGATGACTGCAAAGGCGAAGAACCACCCTGCCGTTGCGACAGGAATGACACTGTTTTGATTGACATACGAATCAGCAGCGCGCGCCGCGCCACTTAAAAGCACCAACAAGAAGATTGATTTAATGAACAGTGTCGAGCGCATAACCCCCTCCTATAAAGAGGATAATAAAAATATTTATTGGTGGGTTTAGCGGGAGACTTCCTCGCTGTTGATTTGAGCTTATGGGCACAATGACACTACGTCAATGATCCGACACCATAATAAAATTCAATGAGCAAGGGGTGGCTTCGTCAAAATGCCGTCACACATAAACTGCAGGCATTTCTCGGTACTGCTAAATAATGGTCAATTAAGTGTAAGGCGCTGATATAGCGAACTTTTCTGCGATAGAAGCCGCACAGGAGACCCCGGCGGCTGACGCTATCGTGATTGCTCATCAATCGAAGATGTGAAGGAGGCAAGCCCTTGCGTTTCATCGCTGAGAAACCAAATGCTAATGGTTGGCCTTCCGAACCGAAATCTGGCGCGTTTACCTGAGGCTTGGCCGGTAGCTACACCGGCATCAAATCCAGGGTGCGCTCCACCTCATCGATGTCGATCCTGAACCCGTCGCCTTCCGGCATGCCCACCACAAAGCCAAAGTGCTGCTGGTCGCGGTCTGTCAGGTATTTGTAATAACTGACAAAACGGTTCGGTGGCTGCAACGTCAATACTGAGCCACCGGCCTGCAGCACGTTCACGCCATGAACCAGCTGGCTACCTTCGACCCCGGCCACCACCCTGGCACCGGCGCACGCCGCGATAATGCTCGGCACGTCGGTTTTCAGCGGGTCGACAATGCGAAAGCCCCAGTGCGTGCGCAAGTGCTCTGCTACGGCCATTTCATTGCGCAGGAAGCGCAAGTCGCCGTCGCCACCACGCAATATGAACACACCGGGGTGTGGTTCGTGGGGCACATGCGACAGCAGCTTTTCGCCCATGGCTCGGTAGCGCAAGTGGCGGCTTTGGTTGTTGCTCTGGTCGTCGAACAGCACCAGCTCACGGAAAAACGCACTGCGCAAACGAAGGGGCTTCATGCCCAGCCAGTCTTCATAAGCCGGCGCCTGGGTAAACAGTGGGTAGCGCGCAGAGGGCGCAGTGGTCACCGGTACGCCCTCGTTGCAGGCCAGGGCATAGGTGACGCAGTCTTCCATCAACCAGGTGCCAAACCAGGAGTTGCCATTTTGCGTGCAGTAGATGGCCGCGCGCTCGATCTCGTGCTCCACCACAACCCGCGGGAAGGTGCTCGGTTTCAAGGATAACCAGTGGCTGGCCTTGCCTTTGTAGAGCGCGCCATCGACCAACCATACGTCCTTGATCAGGTACCCACGTGTAGGGCCCTGCGCCACGCTGAGCCCACCCTCCATCGTGCGGGCGGGATGCACGTAGGGGTAGAAGCGCTTTGCCTCCCACCCCGTCACCCGCTCCAGCTGATTGGGCAAATAGAAGGCGGGCGGGGAAACCGTTGTTTCACCAGGCGCGATATCCCAGCTTTTTGACGCGATGCTTTTCAGGTCGATGGCAGAATTACGTGCGAGCCGCTTGCGCGCCATGTATTTGTACGCGGCAAGGGTCCACTTATGCCGTTTACCGGCAGACGGTGCGCTGAATTTGGAGATATCGCTGCCCATGAAGTGCTCCCCGGGGTGGCGTGGTCACAAGCCTTTGAACGACTCAGTTGGATGTGATCCTTTCCATCGTCGGCGGCGACTGTAAATTGGCGTAACGCGTGCGCAAGGACTCGATAAACGACTCGCCCGAACGTTGGTCACCATAGAGGTAGATCTTGTGCAGGCCGCCAAAGACCATCTCGTGGTACCGGCTGGCGACCTCTTCATCGCTCGGCCCGTCCGGCAAGCCCAGGTGCAGTGTCAATTTGTCGCCTTCAACCGCGAACATTGGCGTTTCCCATAGAAATTTCGCCGTCCCGGTCTTGGGTAGCCGCACGAACAGGTAGGCGTGGTTGCCCAACGAATCAATGTCGCCACCGCGCCTTCTTTTCCACTTCAGCAAACCGTCATCCGGCCGCGCCAGGCACAGGCCAATGTCGTAATAATCGAAGCCATGTTGCAACGCCCACTCCAGCGCCATGAAGGTGGTGATGGAGTTCACCTCACGCAGTTTTTTCGCATCTGAAAACACCGCTTCGCTATAACCAAAACGCAGGGTGCTCCAGTAGCGCTTGCCACCGCGCGTGACTTCACAACCCAGGTGGCAACCGATCACTTCGTCGCCCAAGGTGATGAGGTCCAGGCGCCCAACGCTCTTGGCAATGCGGAACACATCGTCCGTGGGAAACTGCGCAGCATGAATACCCTGCCTGGCCGTGGCATAGGGGCGCAGTAACTGGCTGTCAGCCATTGCGATTTCTTCATCCGACAGCGTCTGCCTCATCTGATAAAGCGGCCGGTTCTTGCGAATGCTACGGCGCAACTCGCTGTCGTAGCGGGCGGTAATGTCATCCAGCGTTCGCCCCAGTGGTACCACGGCACTCAGGTAGTGCGGCACGGACAACGCCCCTGTGGTGGGCATTTCACTTACCACCACCACATGGTTCGACGCGTCTGGCTCTGCACTGCTGCCGGCAACCGGAGCATTGCCCGGAGCCTTGCCACCAATCAGCAGCTTGGCCATCTCGCGCTGCTGCTTGCGCCCGATGTAGAGGATTTCGTAGGGGCTTTCCTGCTGCAGCCTGAACCTGGCGACCTCCCACCGCCAGACACAGGCTCGGCCAAGCACTTCGCGGACTTGGCTGGCAAGCAGCCTGATCTCGTAGCGCGTCGAAGGAGAGATGAGTTTTCGTGCCACCGCTGCCAAGTGCTGTTTCATTCTTCTTCGACGTCCTTTGATGTTGTCTATGGGCAGATCAGAACAAGATCATAATTAGCTGTAATAAACACACCCAACGCACTGATATACAAAAGATTACTATCGAAACTTCACTCTCACATTCAGTAACAATTTAAGATGCCAGGCAACGGTTTGGCAAGCGGCACTTTGACAGCATGCCAATCTATTTTATGACGTCAAAAAACGCTTTTATTTTGATGATCGTGTGACGCTAACACATGACGCCTGTTGAGTTGCAGGCAATACCGGGTTACCACCTGGTTATTAACCAATACCGTTTGATGCTCTCTCCTCATAAAGGAGCATCGACATGCCAACCCTTTCAACGCTCGAACCGCATCAAACGCTATTGGAAACACAATTGCCCACCTGGGCACACTCAATAGCCCCGCCTCAATGGCACAGTTTGAGGCAAAGCCAACTACCGGCCTATTACACGCAGGCCTGGTTTGCCAACGCCGCCCCCGATCTTCGCCAGGCCGTGCACCGTAGCCAGTCGCGCCTGCTGCGCTCGCAAAGCACCTTGGCCCGGGCCCTTGAGGGGCTTGAGCAAATCACTGCGTTCGCTGAGCCCCGGCTGACGGCACGCCTTGCCGAACACGGGTGCAGCGCCCCGCTTCGTGGCACCGAACTGCTTCGGGTAGAAAGCACCTGGCATTGGGCAGGCATGCGTTACCTGAACAGTCATCGTCGTGACACGCTGCTGCAGGCCGCGCTGCAGAACTTCACCGATGACGAACGCTTCAGCGCCCAGAGCGCCATTGCACCAAGCCACACGATCCAGGTCACACCCGTTCAGGTACGGGGCACCGCAGTACTGGGCCCGCAAACACCCCCAGCGCACTTCCCGCTGGTGTCGGAGCGCTACCAGGTGGAGCGGCTGCCGCTCACACCCGCTGGCTTCGCCGCACTGTGCCGTTCGCTCGATTTGGGGCAGCAATACCAGGCCCATCTGCAGCACCACTTCGCTAAGCCACACGTACGCGAACAGGCGATCGCCGTGTACAAGGATAGGCTGCGCCTGGCGGCCGACCTGGCTTACCTACGGCATGTGCTCACCGGCACCGCGCGCGACCAAGTCGACCTGTTTCTGCAGGGCAACGAGATGCCTTGCTGGCAACTGGCACTGTTCGGTATCACCTTGCATGAGGTGATGCTGATCGACACCGGCATCAGCGGGCTGCTGCTCTATTTGCCAGGCCACGACCAGGCCCTGCGTCAATGCGCCGACCTTGAGGCTGTACACGAGGCACTGGCGGCCCTGCTGCTGGAACCCACCGACCGGCAGGCGTTCATGGCGTACGTGGAGCAGGGTCAGCAGCAACACTTTCTTGACTTGCTGCACCAAAACCTTGACGCCTCAGGCGCTTCTGCCAACGACAAGGCATGGCAGCGGGCCCCTGAGGCGGACTTGCGCCCCACACGGCTGGCAATCACCGAGGAACCTTTTGCTTTTTATCAGGCGCTGCACCTTGACCGCCTCAAGCGCGAAGCTCGCCAGCTGGCGGTGCCGACCGCCGAAGCCGACGCCACGGCGCGGGCAAACCGCCTGCAAGCGTGGGAAGACCTCGGCATGGACGCGCTCAACTTGGCCGGCTTCTTCATCCCCGCCGTGGGCACGCTGATGCTGGCGGTGACGGCGTGCCAACTGCTTGGCGAAGTGTACGAAGGCTATGAGGCCTGGCATCAGGGTGACCGCCACCTGGCATTGCGTCACCTGGAGGCGGTCGGCCTGAACCTGGCCCTGATCGGCGGGCTGGTGGTCGCTGGCCACGTGGTGCCGAAGTTGTTCAAAAGCCCGCTGCTGGAGAGCCTGCAGGAAGTTCGCAAGCCCGATGGCCGCTACCGGCTCTGGCAGGCAGACCTCACACCCTATCGCAGCCCCCTGGACTTGCCACAGAGCGTGCACGCCAATGCTCAAGGCCAGTACCTGCACGATGGCCGGTATTTCATTCGCATGGATGGCCACCTCTACGAACAGCGCCTGGACACGCAGACACAACAGTGGCGGCTTGTGCACCCACACGCGCAGGACGCTTGGCAGCCGCCTCTGGAGCACAATCAACAGGGTGCCTGGCGCGCCAGCCATGAACAGCCATCACAGTGGTCCTTCGCAATACTGGCTCGCCGCTTGGGGGAAAACTACGCAGCGTTCACACCCGAACAACTTGAGCTGGCTGGCCGCATGTGTGGGACCGACGCCGCGTACCTGCGCCGCGTGCACCTCGAAGGGCAGCCGCCACCGGCTTTGCTGCTCGACACCCTGCAACGTATGGCCGCGCAAGCGAAGGTGGTTGCGCTGGGCAACGACGCGCCGGGCAACCTGTTCGAACGGTTGTATAACGGCGATGCGCCCATCGAACCGGCAACACGCAGATTGCTGGAAGCCTACCCTCGCCTGTCGGCCGTACTCGCCAGGCGTCTACTGGCGCCCCTAAGCGCCGCGCAATCCCTCGCCTGGGAAAACGACGCGGTGTTACCGGCCTGGCTGCGTCAGCAGGTTGAACACACGCACAGCGAACTGCCTCTGGTACGTGCCGTGGAAGGCGTGCTCGTTCCCGCTCGGGCCGGTGCCGATAGCGAACGTTTGCTGTTCAGTGCCCTCGATGGCTTGCCCGACTGGCCGCGCGATGTGCGCCTGGAGCTGCGTGCGGGTAGCCCCGAAGGCCCTCTGCTTGAACATATCGGCAGCAGCTCAGCAGGCCGTGTCTGCCGGGTGATCAAAAGCGCAGAAGGCTATGAGGCGGACCTGGGGCAGCGCCCTGCCCCCACCACGCGGGACATGGACCTGTGCCGCGCTGTGGAGCAGGCACTGCCGCACATCCAGCGCGACGCGCTGGCGATTGTCCAGGCCGATGGGCGTACGTTACGCCAGCGCGTCCTGGCTTGGGTCAACGACAACCGAGATGACCTTGCACAACGGCTGTGGGGGCCACGCGCCAGGCGTCGCGCCCGCCCAGTCCAGCTGCGTGGAGGTCGCCCACTCGCCCCACAAGCCCCGCACCCGCGCCACACAGGTTCACTGGCCGGCGCCTATCGCCGCCTGTACCCCGATGCCACTGATTCGGAAATCGAAGATGTACTCGGAAGCGACCCTGAAGACAATGACCTTCGCTCACCGACACAAAGGCTGCGCGACCTGCAACAACGCCTGGATACCTTGCGCCGCAACCTGCAGGAATGGGCCCGCCCCGACCCTCAACGCCCGCACCAACGCCAGCGGGCGATCCGCCCAATCATCAACGCCTGGCGGCGCCTCTCGAGCGTGCCACTCGCAGGCGGTGGCCGGATCGCCAGCCTCGACCTCTCCGGCCTCGAACTGGAAAACCAGGACCTGGCCAGCCTGGCCCTGCCGGACGACTTCACCCATGTGGAGCACATATCGCTGCACAGCAACCCTTCACTCAGCCAGCTCCCTGCAGAGTTCCTGGAGCGCTTTCCCAAATTGAAACGCTTGTTACTGTCCAATTGCCGGTTCGACGCCCTGCCGTATGTGGCCAACCCCGATCGATTGACCTGGCTTGATCTGGACAACAACCGCATCACCTGGGACAACCGCAACCAGGTAGCGCTGAACCAGTGCGCCGGGCTTATCGTGTTGGACCTGTCGGGCAACCCGCTGCTGGAGGCGCCAGACCTGCACGGGCTTGACCACCTGAAAACCCTGTTCCTGTCCGAGTGTGGGCTGGTCGAACTGCCCTTAGGCCTGGACGTCGTTGCCGAGCCTCTCGTCCTGGACCTGTCTGGCAACCAGTTCCAGCGGCTGCGGGTGGATTTCAACCTCCCCGGCCCGTCCGCCGAAGCCCTGTGCCTGGAAAGTGAGTGGCTGAGCGAAGGCATGCTCGCCCAGGTCGATGCTTACAATGTCGCCCATGAAGTCGATTTGCTGGTGTGCGAGGGGGACTATGCAGAGTTTTTCGAGGGAACGGGCCCGGAACAGGCTGCGCTGTGGCAGCGTTTGCCACTTCAGTACCGCCGCGACCTCAGGCCGCTGCTTGAAAACGATTTCTTCATAGCCCGCCCGCAACAAGCCCGCGCGGAGTTCTGGCGGCGTCTGGCAGCCATCGATGCTGACCCCGTGCTACGCCAGGAGTGGTTGATGCACCCGCCGCACAATCTGTTCCGCCTACCCCTGTAGAGAGCGGCGAAAAAGCGTCTGTTACCCAGGTGACAGGCGCTGCCTACGCGGGTTACGCGCTATCCAGCCTTGCAACTCGGCGGCCGGCATCGGCCGCCCCATCAGGTAGCCCTGCCCCTGATCGCAGCCGGCATTGCGCAGAAAATCGTACTGCTCCTGAGTTTCGATGCCTTCGGCAGTTATGCGATAACCCAAGGCATGCCCCAGGTCGATGATGGCACGGGCAATGGCCACCGCATCATCGTCTGCGGGCAGGTCCTTGATGAACGCGCGGTCGATCTTCAGGTGGTCGATAGGCAGCGCACGCAGGTAGGCCAGCGACGAATAACCGGTGCCGAAGTCATCCACCGCAGTGGCCACGCCCATGGCCTGCAGTTGCGCGAGTACCGCGCAGGCCTGCTGCTGGCTTTCCATCAACAGGCTTTCAGTAATCTCCACCTCCAGCAGATTGGCGGCCAGGCCATGACGCTCCAGGGCCATCGCCAGGCTCGATACATAGTCGCTGCGCTCGATCTGCAATGCCGCGACATTGATCGCCAACGGCCCGGGCAGGCAGTCATCCCGACGCCAGGTTGCCAGCTGCGCACAGGCCAGCTCCAGCACGCGCTCGCCCAAGGGAATGATCAACCCGGTACGCTCTGCCAAGGGGATGAACTCGGCCGGTGACACCAGGCCTGCTTGCGGGTCGCGCCAGCGCAGCAGCGCCTCGACACCTTCCAGCTTGCCGCTGAAAAGGTCCACCTTGGGCTGGTACCAAAGTTCGAATTCATCATTGTTGAGCGCACGCCGCAGGTTGCGCTCCAATTCCAGGCGTTGCTGCAAGCGCGCAGTCATGTCCGGGTGATACGCCCGCCAGGTGTTGCGCCCGCTTTCCTTGGCGGCGTACATGGCGGTATCGGCGTGGCGCAGCAGGTTGTCGACATCCTCGCCATGCTGCGGGCACCAGGCCAGGCCAATGCTGCCGGTAACCAATGCAGCGTTACCTTTGAGGTCGAACGGCCGCTGCAGGCACCGCAGCACATGGCGCAACTGGTGGGTTACCTGGCCCTGTGTGCCCTGGAGCATGAACACGAACTCGTCACCGCCCAGGCGGCAGACGCGGTCGTGCAGGTCCAGCTCCTGCAGGAAGCGCGCGGTCGCTTGCTGCAGCAGCAGGTCGCCCATCGCGTGGCCAAGGCTGTCATTGACCTGTTTGAACCCGTCGATATCGAGCATCAGCACGGCCAGGCCATGCCCCTTGTCGATGGCCTCGGCCAGTTGCCGCTGGAACAGCACCCGGTTAGGCAACCCGGTAATGGTGTCGTAGTGCGCCAGGCGTTCGAACTGTGCCTGTGACCGGCGCAGTTCGTGGTTATGCAGCTGCAGCTGGCGCTGCTTGCCGTTGAGCCGCACGACACAGAGGCCGAGCAGGCCGATGGCGGCCAACGCCAACCAGAACAAGGGCGAAGCCAGCAGTGCGGCCGTCTGTGTATCGTCGCTTGGGGGAATGAAAGTGATCATAGGCCTGCTGACGCACTGGGTTAGCTCTGTATCGGCGCAGTGCAGGCAATGTTGAGCCAGACTGGTGTTTTTCCTGTGACCGGTGCATGCTCGAAGCTGAAGCGTTTCACCTGGCACGAACTCCGCTCAGATATGTGAGGTGCAGTACCCATGGACCGTCTGCTCGATTCACTTTTCCCGACCGCCGAGAACATCCCCGACACCTGGCGCCTGGAAGCTCCCCTGGAACAACGCGACTATTTGGTGAACGGCCAGCTCAGGCGCTGGGACGGCCCTCTGGCCACGGTGCGCAGCCCGGTCTGGCTGAAGGAAGCCGACGGCGAGCGCCAGGTCATTCTCGGCAGTGCCCCGCTGCTTGACGCCGACACCGCCCTCACCGCGCTCGACGCTGCCGTGCAGGCCTACGACAAGGGCCGTGGCGCCTGGCCGACGATGCGCGTTGCCGAACGCATACAGCACGTCGAAAGCTTCCTGGCGCGCATGCGCGAGCAGCGCCAGGCCGTGGTCAAGTTGCTGATGTGGGAGATCGGCAAGAACCTCAAGGACTCGGAAAAAGAGTTCGACCGCACCTGCGACTACATCGTCGACACCATCAATGCGCTCAAAGACCTCGACCGCCGCTCCAGCCGCTTCGAGCTCGAACAGGGCACCCTCGGCCAGATCCGCCGTGCACCGCTGGGCGTGGCATTGTGCATGGGGCCCTACAACTATCCCCTGAACGAAACGTTCACCACGTTGATCCCGGCGCTGATCATGGGCAACACCGTGGTGTTCAAACCGGCCAAGTTTGGCGTATTGCTGATCCGCCCGTTGCTCGAAGCCTTCCGCGACAGCTTCCCACCGGGGGTGATCAACGTCATTTATGGCCGCGGCCGCGAAACCGTCAGCGCGCTGATGGCCAGCGGCCTGGTCGATGTGTTCGCCTTCATCGGCACCCACAAGGCCGCCAGCGACCTGAAAAAACTGCACCCGCGCCCACACCGCCTGCGCGCGGCCTTGGGCCTGGACGCCAAGAACCCCGGCATCGTGCTGCCCCAGGTCGACCTGGATAACGCGGTCGAAGAGGCCGTGACAGGTGCCCTGTCATTCAACGGCCAGCGCTGTACGGCGCTGAAGGTACTGTTCGTCCATGAAGATGTGATCGACGCCTTCCTGGAAAAATTCCAGCGCAAACTCGCCGCGCTCAAACCTGGCATGCCATGGGAACCCGGTGTGGCGCTGACACCACTGCCGGAACCGGGCAAGGTCGACTACCTCGATGGCCTGGTGGCCGATGCCACAGCCAAGGGGGCACGGGTCATCAACGAAGGCGGTGGGCAAAGCCGCGGGTCGTTCTTCTACCCCGCCCTGCTGTACCCGGTGAGCCATGACATGCGCGTGTACCACGAGGAGCAGTTCGGCCCAGTGGTGCCGGTGGTGCCCTATCGCGACCTGGAAACCGTCATTGACTACGTGCTCGACTCCGACTACGGCCAGCAACTGAGCCTGTTCGGCAACGACCCGGCGACCATCGGCAGCCTGGTGGACACCTTTGCCAACCAGGTCGGCCGCATCAATATCAACGCCCAGTGCCAACGCGGGCCAGACACCTACCCGTTCAACGGCCGCAAGAACAGTGCCGAAGGTACCTTGTCGGTGCATGACGCCCTGCGCGTGTTCTCGATCCGCACGTTGGTGGCGACCAAGTTCCAGGAGGCCAACAAGACGCTGATCAGCGAGATCATCCGCAATCGCCAATCGAGCTTCCTGACCACCGATTACATCTTCTGACGGCCGCCGTTATAGAAAATCGGTCTAGCGCCGCTGTCGATTTTCCATCTGTGCAAACGACTCTAAGCAAAAGGGCGCCAACCGGCGCCCGTTTCAAAGGAGAGCGAACATGGCAGCCAAACCCATCCCCGAAGGCCAGCACAGCATCACGCCCTACTTGGGCATCAACGACGCCGCCAAGGCCATCGAGTTCTACAAGAAAGCCTTTGGCGCGGTCGAGATGTTCCGCCTCGACGCACCGGGCGGTCGCGTGGGGCATGCTGAATTGAAAATCGGCGATTCGTCGCTGATGCTCGGCGACCCCTGCGACATGGAAGGTGGCCTTACCGCCAGCCAGAAACTCGCGGGCGCGGCTGTAGGCCTGCACCTGTATGTCGAAGACTGCGACAAGGTCTATGCCCAGGCCCTGGCCTGCGGCGCCACCCAGCTGCGCGAAGTGACGGACCAGTTCTATGGCGACCGCAGCGGCACCCTCAAGGACCCGTTCGGCAATATCTGGTTCGTCTCGACCCACAAGGAGGACCTCAGCCCTGACGAGATTCGCGCCCGCGCCGCGCAGATGTTCAGTGGTAACTGAGCGGCGCGTTTTGTACCCGCTCTGATTGGGCGCGCCTCTGTCTTGTGATGCGCCTGCGGGAAACATCCGGCGGAGGGCCTTTTGCCCTCACCGGATACAGGCGAACAGCTAAACACTTCTACTTTCAGTACCCTTCTGATCGGCCAACCACATCGTTAACCGAGTACATCACGGACAGCCCTCATCGATTGCCCAAGCTGTTCGGCAACAGGCGCTGCAGCAGCCATAGTGTCGCGTATGCGACCGAGGTCCTCCCTTATCGTTGGTACGACGTTCTCATTATATTTAGCTAAAGCACCGCTAACGACTGCTACAGCTCGCAAGGTAGTTTGCGTCAGAGGATTAACATCTGCTATTTCCGCCGCCGCTGCGGCCGCAATAGATAGAGCACCGTAGCTCACAGCGGAGGGGTTGATACCACTAGTAATAGCCCTATAACCTAAAGCGCCAGCTACCCAGGCTGTAAAGCGATGAAATTGCATCAGTATTCCCACAATGGAGTGTCCCGACGGATCAACGTTGTTCATTGGGTCTCCCTCGCAGTATGCATAGGCGTTTCTCCCCCCTTTGCCAAAAGGGCTGAGCCCGTCGGGGCTTGTAAACCGCATAATCCGAGGGTTGTAGTTTCGGTAGCCGTTTCCCAGGGGATAACTTTCCGTCACGGGGTCCAAGCGTTCACCGTTGTAAGCCAGTAAAAGATCTACAGATGGCCAAAGCCCTCCATAAAGTGTGTAGCAAAATGGGCCATCTGACTGGATACCGCGGGTCATGAGGATGGATAAGTGCTGATCTAATGCAAACATTGCTGTTCTTTTCATTTGGCCATGCGCCTATCATAACGTTCGTTTATCGTCCAATCGGAGCATCGCAAACGTCTCTGATTAGTTCGTTTGCTTAGGCTGTATGCTGGAGCAGCACCTGCTCATCTTCAACTGGCAGAATTGACAGTACCCAATTCTGACTTTAGTCAAGCGACACTGGACTGCTATTGCGAGGAGCTCCGGCCAAAGGAACGTCCACCGCGACGCCAGCCAGACTAGCAAACATGACTTAACTGGTTGAAAGCGGCTCAACTTTGCTTGAAGCTTGAAGCTCGTAGCTTGGAGCTGCCCCTTAATGCGAATCATCGATAAGACCGCCGCGCAGGTCCGCAGCCTGACCCCCGCTGAAGAAGAGCTGCTGGTCGGTTTCAACACAGGCACGCTCGCTGGCCCTCGCCTGCTGCAGGCCAACCAGTTGCTGATGAAGGTGCGTAACGCCAACCAATGGCTTGCCTGCGACTGCCGCAAGGACGCGCTGCCGGTGCTGAACGTGACCCTCAACGGCAACACCGGCACGCTGTTCCTGAAAAACAACCCAGGCACTGCCGAGCATGCGCCTGGTTGCCCGTTCACCAAGGACGAGCGTGAAGCCGCAGAACGCGAAGACGACCCTGCCCCGCCTGCGGCCTGGCTGCCACCCGATACGCCATTGCGCCTGATCGGTGACTTTCGCCCGGCCCAGGACAACAGTGGCAGTGAGGGCACTGACCGGCGCGAACAACAACGGCTGTTGTCGCTGCTGCTGACCTGGATCGAGATCAGCGGCTTGAACCTCTACGCCACCCACCTGAAAAAAGACCTCACCGGGCAGTTTGCCGAGCTGCGCAGCGTTGCCAGCCGCTACCCGCTGCTGGAGCGGGTACCGGCCAGCAACTACCTGGAAACCCGGCTGGACATGAAGCACATGATGATGCTCAAGGCCCGCCTGCGCGAGGCGACGGTGTTCGGCAATCATCGTCGGCATGGCCTGATGCTGGACTGCGTCGACCAGATCAAAGGGCGCAAGCTGTTCAATAGCCGCAGCGAAGACGGGTTCGACTTCCAGGGCCACCACCTGTATTGGGGAGGCAGCCGTGCAGCCGGGCCGCTCTTGGCGTTGGCGCTGTATTCGCCTGCTAGTGCTGGCAGCCACTTTTACGAGCTGATCCATGTCGCCAGCGTGCCCGTGCTGTCACGCGCCCACCTGTTCCCGGTGTACCGCGACGAAGAGCGTGAGCCACTCAAGGCGTTGGTGTCGCTGATCGACTGGATGGCCAGCAAAGGCGTGAAGGTCCAGATGCGTCGACCGGTGATCGGCGGGCAGGTGATGGATGAGCTGGTGCTGACCTCGGATCAGGACCGGGTGCTTTCGGTGTCGCTACTGGAGCAGCCAATTGGCCCGGAGCCGGATGCCGAGAACTTCAAGCGCTATGCCGACTTCAAGAGCCTGGAAACCTTCCGCAAGTATGTGGCGGGCTTCTTTATGCGTGAGCGCTAAGCACCCCAGCGCTACGCGCAACCTGTAGGAGCAGCCTTGCGCTGCGGAGAGGCCAGTGGCAGCAGCGAAGATTAATGGTGTCTTCACCGGCCTCTTCGCAGCGCAAGGCTGCTCCTACAGGTCACCCCAGAAACAGCTTGTACGCTGGGTTTTCGGTCTCATCCCAATAACGGTAGCCCATCTCATCCAGCGTCTGCGGCAACGTCGCCAGCTCATCCCCTGGCACTTCCAGCGCAGCAAATACGCGCGCCTCCGCTGCACCATGATTACGGTAATGGAACAGGCTGATGTTCCAGCGTTTGCCCAACCGCTCCAGGAACCCCAACAGCGCCCCTGGCCGCTCCGGGAACTCGAAGCGCAGCACACGCTCATCCGCTCCCGGCGCCGCATGCCCGCCTACAGTGTGGCGTACATGCAGCTTGGCCAGTTCGTTGTCGGTCAGGTCGAGCACGCTGTAACCCTGCTCGGCGAGGTTGGTCAGCAGGTTTTCCCGAGGGTCGTGCAGCGGGTGTGTCTGCACCCCGACAAACAAACGCGCTTCTTTGCCCGGGTAATAGCGGTAGTTGAACTCGGTGATCTGGCGTTTGCCCAGTGCCTGGCAAAATGCGCGGAAACTGCCTGGCTGCTCAGGGATCGTCACGGCGATGATCGCCTCACGCTGTTCACCCAGCTCGGCCCGCTCCGCCACATGGCGCAGGCGGTCGAAATTGACATTGGCACCAGAGTCGATCGCCACCAAGGTCTGCCCCTGCACGCCTTCGCGGGCCACGTATTTCTTGATGCCGGCCACAGCCAGGGCACCGGAAGGTTCAGTGATCGAGCGGGTGTCGTCGTAGATGTCCTTGATTGCTGCGCACAGTTCGTCGCTGTTAACGGTGATCACTTCATCGACGAAGTGCCTGCACAGCTCAAAACAGTGAGCACCGACCTGCGCCACCGCCACGCCATCGGCAAAGGTGCCGACTTGCGGCAGGATCACCCGCTCGCCCGCGGCCAAGGCCGCCTGCAGGCAATTGGAGTCCTCCGGCTCGACGCCGATCACCTTGACCTCGGGCCGCAGGTATTTCACGTAGGCCGCAATGCCCGCCACCAACCCACCACCGCCCACTGGGACGAAGATCGCATCCAGTGCACCTGGGCGCTGACGCAGGATCTCCATGGCCACGGTGCCTTGACCGGCGATCACGTCTGGGTCATCGAACGGCGGTACGAAGGTGGCACCTTCGCTGTCGGCCAATTGCAGGGCGTGGGCCAGTGCATGGGGGAAGCTCTCACCGTGCAGCACCACATGGCCACCACGCGAGCGCACGCCCTCCACTTTCAACGAGGGCGTGGTGGTTGGCATGACGATGGTGGCTTTCAGCCCCAGGTGCGAAGCCGCCAGCGCCACGCCTTGGGCATGGTTGCCGGCGGACGCGGTGATCACCCCGCGTTCGCGCTGGGCGGGCGTCAGCCGTGACAGGCGGGTGTAGGCACCGCGGATCTTGAATGAGAAGGTGGGTTGCAGGTCTTCACGCTTGAGCAACACTTGGTTGCCCAGGCTGGCGGACAGTGCTGGCGCTGCCTGCAGCGGCGTTTCGATGGCCAGGTCGTACACCGGTGCGGCGAGAATACGCCGTACCTGCTCCGACAGCAGTTGCTGTGGCGTGACAGGGGTACGCAGGTTGGCGCTGAAGCTGGTCATCGATGACTCCTTGGCTATTTTCACGTTGCCCAGGAGTCAGAGAGTAAAAACCCGCCTCCAGGGCGGGTTAGGTGCACGTAAGCGCTAGCCCGCCAAACTGATAATGGCGGTAATAATAATGGCGTTCACGTGCGGGAAGGTATTCATGGGGTAGGAACTTATCCCGCCGCAGGGCAGCAAGTCAACACTTTGCCTGCTGCGCCGAAAGCGGCACATCGAACACCTTGTCGAACCCCCACTGGAAAACGAACGCATACACGAAGAAGAACACGAACAGGGCCAGGTTGGTCAAGAAGGCCGCCCACAGGCTGACATCGAGCCACCACGCCACCAGCGGCAACAAAATCACCACCAGCCCGCCTTCAAAGCCCAAGGCATGCAAGACCCGGCGCATGAAGGTGCGTGCGCGTTGCGGCTGATGCGCCTCCCAACGCTCGAAACCCCAGTTGAATGCCATGTTCCAGCTCATGGCGATCCCCGACATCAGGACGGACAACACCGCCGACTGAGCCATCCCGGCGCCAAACGCCAGTTCCAGCGCGGGTGCCACGCAGGCAACGGCGATGGCTTCGTAAAGAATGGCCTGGACGATCTTGCGGGCCTTGCCTTGCATGTTCAACTCCCTGAAATACGATCTGCCAAACGACAAGATTTGGCCCACAAGAGTACCAGTGCGATGCGCGCGGGCAAACCGGCACTGCGGCGCATGGGCGTGAGGCTAGCGGCAAGGATCGGTTCGTGCTGTGGACGAGTCGTTTCGCCGAAAGCAGCAGCTAGCAGGCTAGGCCCTTTCGCGGGCCGGCACAGCCAATCTACCCACCCGCCGGCAAACGAATCCTGAACTGCGCCCCACCCAGCGCCGATTGCGCCACCGTCAATGTCCCGCCCTGCCCTTCGATGGCCCGTCGACTGATTGCAAGCCCCAAGCCAAACCCGCCGGTATTGCGATCACGGCTACGGTCCAACCGGTAGAACGGTTGGAAAATCCGCTCACGCTCCTCGACCGGGATACCAATCCCGTCATCCTCGACCGTCAGCAGGCAGGCACCGTCATCCTCGAGCCGCAACCTCAGCAACAGGCTTTCGTCGCAATAACGCATCGCGTTGCGCACCAGGTTCTGTACGGCCCGCGCGGTCAACCGGGGGTCGAGCACAAAGCGTGGCAGTTCACGCTCGGCCCGCACTTCCCATTGGATGCCACGGCTGTCGAGCTCTTCGGCAAAACTGCCCAGCACGCTGTCTACCAGCTCCAGCAGCGATACCTCGACCCGCTCGCGCGCCTGGTCGGCGTTGTACAAACGGCTGTAGGACAACAGCTCCAGCACCAGCTCATCCAGTTCACGCACATGGCCGACCAGCTCCAACAGCCGCTTGCGGCTGGCAGCCGGCACTTCGTCGAACAGCAGCACCAGGCCGAAGTCCAGGCGGGTCAGTGGGGTGCGCAGTTCGTGGGACACGGCATTGAGCAGCTCGCGCTGCTGGTTGACGTGGCGTTCCAGGTCGCTGGCCATGGTGTCGAACACCCCGGCCAGCTCACCGATGTTCGAGTGCGGCGAGATGTGCGTACGTTCTGCCATCTGCCCCTGACCCAGGCGTCGAGCGGTTTCCTTGAGCCGCTCCAGGTCACGCCAGTGCGGCCACACCCACAGCAGCAGGCAGCCTAGCATGGCTGCACCGATCAACACCGTCACGCCCCAGGACAGCACGTTGATGTCCAGTGGATCAGGCGGCGCATGCAGGCGCACCAGCCAGTCCTTGTCGAGCGGTGCCAGCACCGTCTCGTAATAACCCCAGTCTGCGATGCGCACGGCGTACAAGCCATGTTCCAGCCGGGCCTGTTCATCCGCGCTGAGGTCGGCCTGGTCCATGCGCAGCAGCTTGACCTCAAGCGGTGCGAAGGCATTGGCCAGGTCTCGCTCCACCGCTGGCCACTGCTCTTGCGGGGCTTGGTGGAACTGGCGGACGATCAGCGACTGCACGCCTTTGGTCTGGTCCAGGTTGTACGCCATGAAGCGTTCATGGAACAGGCCGACGATGGAGTCAGGGATGAACAGCAGCGCACCAGCGTAGGCGACGATGATCAGCAGGTACAGGCGCACCAGGATCTTCAGCATGCTCGGTCAGCACTCCCACTCGACACGGCTGAACAGGTAGCCTTTGCCCCACACGGTCTTGATCTTGCGCGCCTCGCCAGCACTGTCGTCGAACTTGCGGCGCAGCTTGGAGATGGCGACGTCCACCGAACGGTCGGTGCCGTTGAACTCGATGCCGCGCAGTTGCTGCAGGATGCGGTCGCGGTTCAGCACTTCGCCCGCGTTGCGCGCCAGCACCACCAGCAAGTTGTACTCGCCGCTGGACAGCTCCACCTCTTCGCCGCGCCAGCTGACGGTGCGCTCGGCCAGGTCGATGCGCAGGCCGCCGATCTGGATCAAATCGCTGTCCAGGCGCGGCTCATTGACGCTGCTGCGGCGCAACAACGTGCGCACACGGGCCAGCAGCACACGGGGCTCGCAGGGCTTGGTCACGTAATCGTCCGCGCCCATTTCCAGGCCCAGCACTTGATCGTGGCTGTCGTCACGGGCGGTCAGCATAAGGATCGGCAGGCTCTGCGATTCCTGGCGCAGCAAGCGGCACAGTTGCAAGCCATCGATGCCGGGCAGCATCAGGTCGAGGATCACCAGGTCAGGCTTTTGCCGGCGAAACGCGTCCAGCACGTGGTCGCCGCGGGCGATCACCTGGACATGGAAATCATTGCGTTGCAGGTAGCTGGCGATCAGTTCGGACAAGGCACTGTCGTCTTCGACCAATAAAAGGTTTGGCATAAGCGCTTTGACACAAGAGGAAGTCCAGGCAGGATATAGAATCCTACGCCGAGGCAGGACGCTTCTTCACACTTTTTCACACTCGCCCTACAGGTATTAACAGCCACCAAGGGAACGCCTGCCGTAGCATACACCGCGTCATCATCGGAAGATCCGTATGCCTACTAGCCTCCCCCCTCGCCTGCGCCCCGTGGCGCTTCTGGCGTTTCTGAGCATATCCCTGGCCGGCTGTGGCGACAGCGCCGAGCAGGACGAAAAAGAGCCCACCCCGCAGGTGCGCGTCGAAACCCTGCAACTGCAGCCGCTGGCCATCAGTAGCGAACTCAGCGGCCGTATCCTGGCACCGCGGACTGCGGAAGTACGCGCACGTGTAGCTGGCGTGGTGCTCAAGCGGGTCTACCGCGAGGGCAGCGACGTCAAGCAAGGCGACGTGCTGTTTCTCATCGACCCGGCGCCGTTCAAGGCCGACCACGACAGCGCCCGCGCCACCCTGGCCAAGGCCCAGGCCAACTTGTATCAAGCGCGCCTGCAAGAGCAACGCTACCGCGAGCTGGTCGACGACAAGGCCGTGAGCCGCCAGGAATACGACAATGCCCGGGCCAGCTTCCTGCAGGCTGATGCCGAGGTCGCCGAGGCCAAGGCTGCCCTGGAGCGCGCCCGCCTGAACCTGGGTTATGCCACGGTGACCGCGCCCATTTCCGGGCGCATCGGCCGCGCGCTGGTAACCGAAGGTGCACTGGTCGGGCAGAACGAGACCACGCCCCTGGCCACCATCCAGCAACTGGACCCAATTCATGCCGACGTCACCCAGTCGACCCGCGAGCTCAACGCCCTGCGCCGTGCCCTGCGAGCCGGCGAGCTGCAACAGGTCGGCGACGGCCAGGCTCGCGCCACGCTGATTCAGGACGACGGCAGCGCCTACCCGCTGCCCGGCAAGCTGCTGTTCTCTGACATCAGCGTCGACCCGAGCACCAACCAGATCACCCTGCGCAGCGAGTTCCCCAACCCGGACCTCGACCTGCTGCCGGGCAGCTACGTGCGCGTGCGCCTGGAACAAGCGGTACAGCCCAAGGGCCTCAGCGTGCCGCAGCGCGCCATCCTGCGCGACAGCGCCGGTGTGCCGAAAGTACTGGTGGTCGACCCGCAGGCCCGCGTCAGCGATCGCCAGGTCGTGCTGGGCAGCGCCCAGGGCGACCGCTGGGTGGTCAGCGAAGGCCTGGCGCCCGGTGAACAAGTGGTTATCGAAGGCCTGCAACACGTCAAGGCCGGCGACCAGGTGCAGGTCGAAGCGAGCCAGGGCACAGCGCCGGGCGCGCCGCCGATCGCACAGCACAACCGCCAGTGAGGGGCTGATTGATGCCGCACTTTTTCATTGACCGCCCAGTGTTCGCCTGGGTAGTCGCGTTGTTCATCCTGCTTGCCGGCGCCTTGGCCATCCCGCAACTGCCGGTGGCCCAGTACCCCAACGTGGCCCCGCCGCAAGTGGAAATCTACGCCGTGTACCCAGGCGCCTCGGCGGCGACCATGGACGAGAGCGTGGTCAGCCTGATCGAGCAGGAACTCAACGGCGCCGACAACCTGCTGTACTTCGAGTCGCAAAGCAGCCTGGGCAGCGCCACCATCACCGCCACCTTCGAACCTGGCACGCACCCGGACCTGGCCCAGGTCGATGTGCAGAACCGCCTCAAGGTGGTTGAGTCGCGCCTGCCTCGCCCCGTGACCCAGCAGGGCCTGCAGGTGGAGAAGGTGTCCACCGGCTTCCTGCTGCTGGCCACCCTGACTTCGGAGGACGGCAAGCTCGACGAAACCGCCCTGTCGGACATTCTTGCGCGCAACGTGATGAACGAGATCCGCCGCCTGAAGGGCGTCGGCAAGGCTCAGCTGTATGGTTCTGAACGTGCCATGCGGATCTGGATCGACCCGAGCAAGCTGATCGGTTTCAACCTCACGCCTAACGATGTGGCTGATGCCATTGCCGCGCAAAACGCACAGGTCGCCCCAGGCAGTATTGGTGACCTGCCCGCCCGCGGCACCCAGGAAATCACCGCCAACGTGCTGGTCAAGGGCCAGCTGAGCACGCCAGAGGAGTTCGCGGCCATTGTTCTGCGCGCCAACGCGGACGGGTCCACGGTGACCGTCGGCGATGTCGCCCGGGTCGAGATCGGCGCCCAGGAGTACCAGTACGGCACGCGCCTTAATGGCAAACCCGCGACCGCATTCAGCGTACAGCTGGCCCCCGGCGCCAACGCCATGGAAACCGCCGACCTGGTGCGGGCCAAGATGCAGGAGTTGTCGCGCTACTTCCCGGAAGGCGTCAAATACGACATCCCGTATGACACCTCACCCTTCGTCAAAGTGTCGATCCAGCAGGTGATCAACACGCTGTTCGAAGCCATGCTGCTGGTGTTCGCGGTGATGTTCCTGTTCCTGCAGAACCTGCGCTACACGCTGATCCCTACCCTGGTAGTGCCGGTGGCGCTGATGGGCACCTTCGCCGTGATGCTGGCCATGGGCTTCTCGGTCAACGTGCTGACCCTGTTCGGTATGGTCCTGGCCATCGGCATTCTGGTCGACGACGCCATCGTGGTGGTGGAAAACGTCGAGCGGATCATGGCCGAAGAAGGCCTGCCGCCCAAGGAAGCCACGCGCAAGGCCATGGGCCAGATCAGCGGGGCGATAGTCGGCATTACCCTGGTGCTGGTGGCCGTGT
The DNA here is from genome assembly GCF_028895205.1 of Pseudomonas sp. ITEM 17296. Taxonomy (NCBI): domain Bacteria; kingdom Pseudomonadati; phylum Pseudomonadota; class Gammaproteobacteria; order Pseudomonadales; family Pseudomonadaceae; genus Pseudomonas; species Pseudomonas sp. ITEM 17296. The sequence continues at coordinate 59,993 of NZ_WJRS01000030.1, forward strand.
TCCTGCCGATGGCCTTCATGAAAGGGTCGGTGGGCGTGATCTACCAGCAGTTCTCGGTGTCGATGGCGGTGTCGATCCTGTTCTCGGCGTTTCTCGCCCTCAGCCTGACTCCAGCGCTGTGCGCGACCTTGCTCAAACCGTTGGGCAAAGGCGAGCACCACGAGCGCAAGGGCTTCTTCGGCTGGTTCAACCGACGCTTCGACAGCATGAGCAACGGCTATCAGCGCTGGGTGGTGCAAGCGCTCAAGCGCAGCGGTCGCTACCTGCTGGTTTACGGCGTGCTGCTGGCCGTGCTGGGCTATGGCTTCAGCCAACTGCCCACGGCGTTCTTGCCCACCGAAGACCAGGGCTACACCATCACCGACATCCAGCTGCCGCCAGGCGCCAGCCGCATGCGCACCGAGCAAGTAGCGGCGCAGATCGAAGCGCACAACGCGGAGGAACCCGGTGTCGGCAACACCACGCTGATCCTCGGCTTCAGCTTCTCTGGTAGTGGGCAAAACGCGGCACTGGCGTTCACCACGCTGAAGGATTGGTCCGAGCGCGGTGCCGATGACAGCGCCCAGTCGATCGCCGACCGCGCCACTATGGCCTTCACTCAGCTCAAGGACGCCGTGGCCTACGCCGTGCTGCCACCGCCCATCGATGGCCTGGGCGAGTCGACCGGTTTTGAGTTCCGTCTGCAGGACCGTGGCGGCATGGGCCACACCGCGCTGATGGCCGCCCGCGATGCGCTGCTGGCAGGTGCTGGCAAAAGCAAAGTGCTGACCAACGTGCGCGAAGCGTCGCTGGCCGAAAGCCCGCAGGTGCAACTGGAAATCGACCGTCGCCAGGCCAATGCCCTGGGAGTGTCGTTCGCCGACATCGGCGCGGTGCTGGATACCGCCGTCGGCTCCAGCTACGTCAACGACTTCCCCAACCAAGGGCGTATGCAACGGGTGGTGGTGCAGGCCGAAGGCGACCAGCGTAGCCAGGTCGAAGACCTGCTGAAAATCCATGTGCGCAACAGCAGTGGCAAGATGGTGCCGCTGGCGGCCTTCGTCCAGGCGAAGTGGGTCAGCGGCCCAGTGCAGCTGACCCGCTACAACGGTTACCCGGCGGTGTCGATCTCCGGTGAACCGGCGGCGGGCTACAGCTCGGGTGAAGCCATGGCCGAAGTCGAGCGCCTGGTCGCGCAGCTGCCGGCCGGAGCAGGCCTGGAATGGACCGGCCTGTCGCTGCAGGAGCGGCTGTCCGGCAGCCAGGCGCCGATCCTGATGGCGCTGTCGCTGCTGGTGGTGTTCCTGTGCCTGGCTGCGTTGTACGAGAGCTGGTCGATCCCCACTGCCGTACTGCTGGTGGTGCCGCTCGGGGTACTCGGTGCGGTGCTGGCAGTCACCCTGCGGGGCATGCCCAATGACGTGTTCTTCAAGGTCGGCCTGATCACCCTGATCGGCCTGTCGGCCAAGAACGCGATCCTCATCATCGAGTTTGCCAAGAGCTTGGTGGACCAGGGTGTCGATGCCGTCGATGCCGCGGTGCAGGCCGCCCGTCTGCGTCTGCGGCCGATTGTGATGACCTCGCTGGCGTTCATCCTCGGCGTGGTGCCCCTGGCGATCGCCACCGGCGCCAGCTCGGCCAGCCAGCAGGCGATTGGCACGGGTGTGATCGGCGGCATGCTCAGCGCCACCCTGGCGGTGGTGTTCGTGCCGGTGTTCTTCGTCGTGGTGATGCGCCTGGCCGGGCGCGGTCGCGGCGCTAAAGCCGAGGCGACCCCAGCACTTGACGCACGCTGACTGGACAAGCACCGCATGACATGGGAGGGTTCCTGGCATTGACTGCCCGGAACCCTTTTTCATGCCTGCCCCCCTGCCCCCCTGCTCCATTCTCATCCTCGCCGGTGGCCGCGGCCAACGCATGGGCGGCCGCGACAAGGGGTTACTGGCCTGGCAAGGCGAGCCATTGGTGGCGCATGTGCAACGCGTGGTACGCCCGCTGAGCGATGACCTGATCATTTCCTGCAACCGCAACCAGGACGCCTATCAAGCCTATGCTGACCAGTTGGTGGGCGATGCAGCCCCCGATTTCCCTGGGCCGTTGGCCGGGGTGATCGCAGGCCTGGCGGCGGCGCGGCACGCATGGGTGGTGGTGCTGGCCTGCGATGCACCGCTGATTGATCGGCCGTTGATCGAGGACCTGCTGCGGCTGGCGGTGGCCGGCGACAGTGCGGCGATGGTGCGCCAGGCAGGCTACTGGCAGCCGATGTTCAGTGTGCTGCCGCGCAAGGTGTTGCCGGTGCTGGAGCAGGCGTGGGCGGCCAATGAGCGAAGCTTGCAGAAGGCCCTGCTGAAAGGGGCTGTGCAAGCGCTGGCGTGTGCCGAGGATGATCCCCGTTTGAGCAACTTCAATAGCCCGGAAACACTGCAAAACTGACGCACGCCGCACGGCAGACTTGAGCCCAGACGGTGTTAATGCCCCAGCCCCTCACGTAAAGTCTGCCCATGGACAAATACGCCCCACGCCAGTGGCTCCCCCACGAAAAACCCAGCCTGCCCGGATCGCCGTCGACGCCTTTGCACTCGCCCGCCAAACGCCTGGCCTTTGGCCTGGTGGGCCTGTTGGTGGCGATCACCGGTGGGTTGGGCAACGCGCTGGTAACAGCCAACCTGGTGTTCCTGCAGGGTGCGCTGGGGGCGACCACCGCCGAAATGGCCTGGCTGCCGGCCGCCTATGTGATGACCAACGTGTCCATCAACCTGCTGCTGGTCAAGTTTCGCCAGCAGTTCGGCCTGCGTGCCTTCACCGAAGTGTTCCTGGTGCTTTATGCGCTGGTCACCTTTGGCCACCTGTTCGTCAATGACCTCAACTCGGCAATTGCCGTGCGCGCCGCCCATGGCATGGTTGGCGCCGCGCTGAGTTCGCTGGGCCTGTACTATATGATCCAGGCGTTCCCCGCGCAGTGGCGGCTCAAGGCCATGGTGCTGGGCCTGGGCGCCTCGCAATTGGCCTTGCCGCTGGCGCGGCTGTTCTCTGAAGACTTGCTGCAGATCGCCGAATGGCGCGGGCTATACCTGTTCGAACTCGGCTTGGCGTTGGCCGCACTGGGCTGCGTGCTGATGCTCAAGTTGCCACCGGGTGACCGCTTCAAGACCTTCGAGCCGCTGGATTTTATCACCTTCACCCTGATGGCCAGCGGCACTGCCCTGCTCTGCGCCGCGCTGTCGCTGGGGCGCATTGACTGGTGGCTGGACACGCCCTGGATCGGTGTGGCCCTGGCCGCGTCGATTGGCCTGATATTCAGCGGGCTGGCCATCGAGCACAATCGCCAGAACCCGCTGCTGATGACCCGCTGGCTGGGCAGCGGCACGATCATCCGCCTGGCCCTGTGCGTGATTTTGATCCGCATGGTCACCTCGGAGCAGTCCACCGGCGCGGTCGGTTTTCTGCAAGTGTTGAACATGGGCAGCGAGCAGATGCGCACGCTGTACGCGATCATGTTGTTGGGTGCGGTGGCGGGCCTGGCGACCAGCGCCTTGACCATCGACCCCAAGCACCTGGTGATCCCGTTGCTGGTGTCGCTACTGGCGATGGCCACCGGGGCATTCATGGACAGCAGCTCAAGCAACCTCACCCGCCCGGCACAGATGTACCTGAGCCAGTTCCTGCTGGCCTTCGGCAGCACGTTCTTCCTGGGCCCGTCGATGGCCCTAGGCATCAGCCATGTGCGCGCCAACCCGCGCAACCTGGTGAGCTTTTCGGTGCTGTTCGGCATCTGCAACAACCTCGGCGGCCTGATTGGCGCGGCGCTGCTCGGCACCTTCCAGACCTGGCGCGAGAAATTCCATTCCAGCCACCTGATGGACCGCCTCAGCTACCTCGAACCCCTGGTCAACGCCCGGGTGCAAAGCGGCGGTGGCGGCTATGCCGGCCTCCTTGCCGACCCCGCGCTGCGCAGCGAGGCCGGCATGCGCGTGCTGGCCAGTGCGGCCACCCGCGAGGCCAACGTGATGGCCTACAACGATGTGTTCATGCTGATCGGCAGCATCGCTATCCTGACCATGATCTGGATCTGCATCCGCAGCACCTGGCTCTGGTACACGGCCCGCAAGGCCACCTCCCCTGACTCTAGCCGCGGCGCGCCTACCTGATGACCGACGAAACCCGCACGACCACCACCACTGCCCTTGCTGAAACCCCAGAGGGCACGCCGCCGCCCAGTGAACCGACCAGCCCGGTACGCACGCGCCGGATGCGCATCCTGTCGTCGATCAGTTTTGCCTGTGTGGCCCTTGCCGGCATCCTGCTGGTGCTCTACGCCTGGCGCCTGCCCCCGTTCGGCAGCGCCATCGAGAGCACCGAAAACGCACTGGTGCGCGGCCAGGTGACGATCATCGGCCCGCAACTGAGTGGCTACATCGTCGATGTGCCGGTGCATGACTTCCAGTTCGTCAAGGCAGGCGACCTGCTGGTGCAACTGGACGACCGCATCTATAAGCAACGCCTGGCCCAGGCCATCGCCCAGTTGCAACAGCAGCAGGCGGCACTGGCCAATAACCTGCAGCAACGCAACAGCGCCGAGGCCACCATTGCCCAGCGCCAGGCGGCCATCGGCGATGCAACGGCCCAGGCGGCCAAGGCCAAGGCCGACCTCAGCCGTAACCAGGCGCTGGTCAGCGACGGTTCGGTGTCGCGCCGCGAGCTCGACCTAGCCCGTGCCAGCCAGGCGGCTGCTGTCGCCAGCCTGGCCCAGGCCAAGGCTGCCCTGGAAATCGCCCGGCAGGACCGGGAAACCGTGGTGGTCAACCGGGCCGCGTTGCAGGCCTCGGTGGAAAATGCCAAGGCCGCCGTCGAGCTCGCCCGTATCGACCTCGACAACACCCGCGTGACCGCCCCGCGCGATGGCCAGCTGGGGCAGATCGGCACGCGCCTGGGGGCCTACGTGAACTCCGGTGCGCAACTGATGGCGCTGGTGCCTGATACTCTGTGGGTGATCGCCAACATGAAGGAAACCCAGATGGCCGCGGTGCGCATCGGCCAGCCGGTGAGTTTCACCGTGGATGCGCTGAACCACCAGAAGCTGTACGGCCATGTGCAGCAGATTTCGCCGGCCACCGGCTCCGAATTCGCCCTGCTGCAGGCCGACAACGCCACTGGCAACTTCGTCAAGATTGCCCAGCGGATCCCGGTGAGGATCACCGTGGATGCCGACCAGCCAGAGGCGAAGCGGTTGCGGCCAGGGATGTCGGTGGTGGTCAGTATCGACACCCGGGATGCGCAGTAGATTCCGTGTAGGAGCAGCCTTGTGCTGCGAAGAGGCCGGTGAAAACACAGTAGATCTTCGCTGCTTTTACTGGCCTCTTCGCAGCGCAAGGCTGCTCCTACACAAAGCGCGTATGACATGGCAGCGCGCTACAGCAGCCAGGCGAATGACAACACCGTTGAAAATCACCAGATGGTCAGCATCGACACCCGGGGCACGCAGTAGATTTCGCTGTAGGAGCAGCCTTGTGCTGCGAAGAGGCCGGTGAAAACACAGTAGTTATTTGCTGCTTTTACTGGCCTCTTCGCAGCGCAAGGCTGCTCCTACACAAAGAGCGTATGACAAGGCAGCGCGCCACAGCAGCCGGGCGAATGACAACACCGTTGAACATCACCAGGTGCTCAGCATCGACACCCGGGATGCGCAGTAGATTTCAGTGTAGGAGCAGCCTTGTGCTGCGAAGAGGCCGGTGAAAACACAGTAGTTATTCGCTGCTTTTACTGGCCTCTTCGCAGCGCAAGGCTGCTCCTACACAAAGCGCGTATGACAAGGCAGCACGCTACATCCACCCCGCCAGCACAATCGGCAACCAGGCGAATGACAGCACCGTGGAACACATCACCAGGTTCGCCACCTGCTCCGGCGAGCGGTTGGCGCGCACGGCCATGAGGTAATTGAACACCGCCACCGGCATCGCCGATTGCACCATCAATACCGCACGCTCCAGGGTATCCATGCCCAAGGCCACGCCAACCGCCCACCCCACCGCCGCGCCCAGGCCGATGCGCAAACCACCCAGCAGCATGCCGCTGCCCACATGGCGCAGGCGAATGCTGGCCAGCGAAACGCCCAGGGTCAGTAGCATCAGCGGGATGGTCATGCCGCCGAGCAGGTTCACCGTATTGGCCAACCAACGCGGCAATTCGAAATCCAGAAAGATGATCGGCATCGCGCCCGCCAGGCTGATCACAATGGGGTTGCGGACCAGCGCCTTGAGCGAAGCTGCCGTGCCGGAGATGGCCATGCCGACCGTAAACTGCACGATCGACAGGGTCAGGAAAAACGCCACCGCCAGGGCCAGGCCGTGCTCGCCGAAGGCATACAGGCTGATCGGCAGGCCCATGTTGCCGGTGTTGGGGAACATGAACGCCGGCAGCAGCACACGCCAGTGTAGCCCCGAGGCACGGCTGACCAGCAGGCCTGCCAGGGCCATGCCCAACGTGCACAACAGGCAGGCCAGCGCCATGCTGGTAAATGCCGTTGGGTCCAGTTCCGTGCGGCTCAAGGTCGACAGCACCAGCGACGGTGTGCCGACCGTCATCACCAGCCTGGCGATGAACTCCGTAGGGTAGTCCAAGCCTTTGCGGGCCCAGGCAAAACCAATGCCGGCAACGATGAACACAGGTGCCAGAACGGCGAACAACGATGCCAGCATGAGCCTTACCTTCCTGGTGTGCGAAAGGCGTCAGTATGCCGCAGTCCTACGCTGCTTCAACCCGGAAACATAAATGGGTTGATACTGCTACGGGCAAAGCCTTGCCCTTCAAGCTCGGCATCCAGCTGCAAGGAGGCCAAGTCATCGGCGACAGGCTCCAGTGCCGGGTCGTGCTCGTAATAAAAGGCCTTCAGGTAGCTTTCGCAGTCACCGCAGCTTTCTGCTTTGACCACACTGTCCTGACGCTCCAGCGACCAATAGTCCAGCTTACCGGTGTGCTCGCAGTTGCTGCACTTGACCCGCACCATGTGCCAGCGACTCTCGCACAGCCCGCAGTGCAGGTAGCGCAGCCCAGCACGCTTGCCAGTGAGGATGACGCTGGCCACCGGCGCGCTGGCGCACACTGGGCAGAACTGGCGATGCTCGCCCACCGCCGCATGCGCATGCGCTGGCAAGGCCGCAGCCAGTTGCACGAAGTACAGCCCCAGGGCGGCCCACAAAAACACCGCCTCGCCGCTGTTCACCTTGCCATATTGGCCCTGCAGCAAGTCTTGGGCGCAGGCTTCGCGCTGATCGGCGCTCAGCGCGGCGAGCCTGTCCAGGGCCGCGCATACCGGGTCGCTGGCTTCAGTGCGCAGGTCCTCGAGCAGATGCTCGAGCATTTGCTGCCAGTAACCTGAGTGCAACTGTGTCGATAATGGCGCCTCTGCGCCCAGCCGCTCAGTCAGTGCCTCAAGCACGTTGGCCGGCACGGGAAAACGATCGAGCAAACGCTGCTGGGCCTGCGCGATGGTGGCGGCGAACTCCAGATAGTCGGCTTGCTCATGCCCCTGTGCCAAGTGACGCAAACGCGCCGCGCGCTTGGCGAAGTGCTGGTCCAGTTGCGGCAGCAACAAGGCGCTGATGGTGCCCACGCCCCCGGTGGGCTGCTCGACCGCCGTCAGTTTGATGCTGCTCATTTCTTCTCGCTCTTGCTGTTGATCTGCTGATACCAGCGATCGTGGTGCGACTTGGCCCAACTGCGTGAGACATAGCCGGTGATCATGCCGCGAATCGAACCTTTCACCCAGAACGCCAGGTACGCATGGCCAATGATCAGCAGGATCAGCGAGATGCCTGCCAGTGCGTGGGTAAACAAGGCAATCCGAATCAGCGGGATGCTGAAGTAGTCGGCAAACCACGGCCGCCAGATGATCACGCCACTGAGCATCAGCAAGGTGATCAGGCCCATGATCCCCCAGAACAGGATCTTCTGGCCGGCGTTGTATTTGCCGATGCGCAGCGGCTGGCTGTGGTCGCCTGCCAACACGCGCTTGACGTTGCGAAACCAGATGCCGTCTTCACGCTCGGGCAGGTTGTACCTGACGAAGCGCACGAACAGGAACATCAGCACAACGAACACCACCACCCCGAAAAACGGGTGAAGGATACGCGCCAGCTGCGGTGTGCCAAACACGCCATTCAGCCAGTTCAACGACGGGAAAAACCACGACAGCCCCGACATCGCCACCAGGAAGAAACAGATGACCATGAACCAGTGGCTGGCCCGGTCGATGAAGCGCGTGCGCAGAATCAATCGGTCCTTGTTCATACCAGGGTCTCCTTGTCGTCTTCCTCGACTTCGTTGGGGCCAACGCCGATGTAGTGGAACACCGTGCCCGCCAAGGTGGCGAAGAATGCCGCGGCGGCCACCGGTTTGAGCCAGCCTTTCCAGCCCTCGATCGCACTGCTGATGCGCGGGTCTGGGTTGAGCTTGTGGTACAGCTGCGGCTTGTCGGCGTGTTGCAGCACGTAGAACACATGGGTGCCACCGACGGCCTGCGGGTCGTAAATGCCGGCACCGGCGAAGCCGCGGCCTTGCAGTTCACTCACGCGTTCTTCGGCCTGCACCAGCATGTCAGCCTTGCTGCCGAAGTTGATCGCGCCGGTCGGGCAGGTTTTCACGCAGGCCGGTTCCTGGCCCACGCTGACCCGATCAACGCACAGCGTGCACTTGTAAGCCTTGTTGTCCTTCTTGCTGATGCGCGGTACATCGAACGGGCAACCGGCCACGCAGTAGCCGCAGCCGATGCAATGCTCGGACTGGAAATCGACGATACCGTTGGCGTACTGGATGATCGCCCCCGGTTGCGGGCACGCCTTGAGGCAGCCCGGGTCGGCGCAATGCATGCAGCCATCCTTGCGGATCAGCCATTCCAGCTTGCCGCTTTCGTCCTGGTGCTCGTCAAACCGCATCAGCGTCCAGGTGTCTGGCGTGAGGTCGGCCGGGTTGTCGTACACGCCGACGTTGTGGCCTACCTCGTCACGCAGGTCGTTCCATTCGTTGCAGGCCACTTGGCAGGCCTTGCAGCCGATGCAGATGCTGACGTCGATCAGCTTGGCCACCTCGGCCTGGTGATCGCGGGCACGCGGCGCGGGGGTGAAGGCGTTGGTCGCCGAACGGCGAATGATGTCTTGGGATTGCAGGGACATGTGCGTCGCTCCGTCAGGCCTTTTCCACGTTCACCAGGAACGCCTTGTATTCCGGGGTGTTGGTGTTGGAGTCACCCACCCCCGGGGTCAGCGTGTTGGCCAGGAAGCCTTTGCGGGTGGCACCCTCGAAGCCCCAGTGGCACGGGATGCCGATGGTGTCGACCATCTGGCCGGCGACCTCTAGCCGCTGGACCCGCTTGGTCACCACCGCCTTGGCCTTGATGTAGCCGCGCTTGGTGCTGACCCGCACCAGGTCGCCCTGGACGATGCCTTTTTCCTTGGCCAGCACTTCGCCGATCTCGATGAACTGCTCGGGCTGGATGATCGCGTTGAGCCGCGAATGCTTGGTCCAGTGGCGGAACAACTCGGTGATCGAGTAGGTGGTGGCCACGTAAGGGAACTCCTCACGGCTGCCCATCCGCGCACGGTCGCTTTCATACAGGCGTGCGGTCGGGCTCTTGCTGACATTGGGGTGCAGCGGGTTGGACGCCAGTGGGCTTTCGATCGGTTCGTAATGCTCAGGGAACGGCCCATCGTTCATGGCGCCAACCGAGAACAACCGGCCTACCCCTTCGGGCAGCATGATGAACGGGTTGACGTTGCTGCCTGGCGCGGCGGTTACCGGATAGTCCGGGACATCGCTGCCGCTCCAGCGGCTGCCATCCCAGGCAATGATCTGGCGCTTGGGGTCCCAGGCGTTGCCCTGCGGATCGGCCGAGGCACGGTTGTAAAGAATGCGCCGATTCTGCGGCCAGGCCCACGCCCAACCTGGGGTGCAGCCCAGGCCGCTGTCAGCGTTGTCGCGGCGGGCCATCTGGTTGCCGGCCTCGGTCCAGGAGCCGGCGAACACCCAGTTGAAGCACGCGGTGCTGCCGTCATTGCGCAATTGGGCGAAGTTGTCCAGCAACTGGCCTTTGCGCAGCACCAGGTTGCCCTTCTCATCATGCAGGTCCGCCAGGGCGTAGCCGTTGGACTCTTTGGCGACTTCTTCTGGCTCTGGATCGTAGGGGTTCTTGTAGTCCCAGGCCATGTTCAACACAGGCTCGGGGCATACGCCGCCCTCGTCGCGGTACAGCTCGCGCAGCTTCATGAACAGGTGGCCGAGGATCTTGCCATCGTGCCAGGCCTCACCGGGCGGGGCCGCCCCGGCCCAGTGCCATTGCAGCCAGCGGCTGGAGTTGACGATCGAGCCGTTCTCCTCGGCAAAGCAGCTGGAAGGCAGGCGGAAGACCTCGGTCTGGATCGCCGCGGGGTCGACGTCGTTGGACTCTCCGTGGTTCTGCCAGAAGCTCGACGTCTCGGTCGCCAGCGGGTCGATGATCACCAGGAACTTGAGCTTGGCCAAGGCCTCGGCGGCCTTGTTCTTGTCCGGGAAGGCCGCGATCGGGTTGAAGCCCTGGGCAATGTAGCCGTTGACCTTGCCTTCATACATGCGGTTGGAATAGTTGAGTACGTCGTAGCTGTCGTCCCACTTGGGCAACCAGTCGAAGCCCCAGTTGTTCTCAGGGGTGGCCTTGTCGCCCCACAGGCTCTTCATCAGGCTGATGAAAAATTTGGGCGTGTGCTGGTAGTAGTTGACCTGCCCGGGCAGCTGGGCGCTGGGCGTGGTTTCTTTCAGGTAGGTCTCGACCGTGGTCTGGTTGTCGGACGGCAGGTTCATGTAACCCGGCAGGCGTTGCGACAACAGCCCCAGGTCGGTGTAGCCCTGGATGTTGGAGTGCCCGCGCAGGGCGTTGACGCCGCCACCGGCCATGCCGATGTTGCCCAGCAGCAGTTGGATCATGCCCGAGCCGCGGATCATCTGGGCGCCAGTGGTGTGGTGGGTCCAGCCCAGGGCATAGAGGAAGGTGGCGGTCTTGTCCGGTGCGCTGGTACTGGCAAGGATCTCGCAAATCTGCAGGAAGTCGTCCTTTGGCGTACCGCACAGCTCGCTGACCCGCTCCGGCGTGTAGCGGCTGACATGCTGCTTGAGCAGGTTGTACACGCAGCGCGGGTGGCTGAGCGTCACGTCACGCTTGGCAAAGCCCTGCTCGTCGAGTTCATAGGCCCACGAGCTGCGATCGTAGCGCCGGGTGTTGGCGTCGTAGCCGCTGAACAGGCCGTCGTCGAAACTGTAGTCGCTGCGCACGATCAGGCTGGCATTGGTGTAAGCGCGCACGTACGCGTGCTGGATACGGTCATGGCTGATCAGGTAGTTGACCACCCCCATCAGGAAGGTGATGTCGGAGCCTGCGCGAATGGGCGAATACAGGTCGGCCACTGCAGCGCTACGGTTGAAGCGCGGGTCGACGACGATCACCTTGGCACCGTTGCGGATCTTCGCCTCGATCACCCATTTGAAGCCCACCGGGTGCGCCTCGGCGGGGTTGCCGCCCATGATCAGTACGACGTTGGCATTCTTGATGTCCACCCAGTTGTTGGTCATGGCGCCACGGCCAAAGGTGGGCGCCAGCGCCGACACGGTCGGGGCGTGGCAGACCCGCGCCTGGCTGTCGGTGCCGAGGATGCCCAGGGCGCGGGTAAAGCGCTGGTCGAGCGAGCCGGTTTCGCTGCTGGCCGCCGAAGAACACAGCATGCCGGTGGACAGCCAACGGTTGACGGTAACGCCCTTGGCGTTTTTCTCGATGAAGTTGGCATCGCGGTCAGCCTTCATCAAGCGGGCGATGCGCTCGATGGCATGGTCCCAGGTAATCCGCTGCCACGTGTCCGAGCCTGGCGCGCGGTACTCCGGGTACAGCAGGCGCTGTTCGCTGTGGATGTAGTCCACCAACCCTGCCCCTTTCGGGCACAGCGAACCTCGGCTGACCGGGTGGTCCGGGTCGCCTTCGATGTGGAAGATGCGTGCCTTGGCGTTTTTCGCGCCGTCGCCCAGGCTGTACATGAGGATGCCGCAGCCTACCGAGCAGTAGGTGCAGTTGTTGCGGGTCTCTTTGGCGCGCAACAGCTTGTATTGGCGTGACTGGCTGGCATTGGCCACTGCCGGGGCAAAGCCCAGCGACACCGTGGTCGCTGCCGCCGCACCGGCCGTGCACAGTTTGAAAAATTGTCGTCTGCCAAGTGCCATGGGATCTCCTCATCTCGGCCCGGTTAAATACCGGGCACACAGGCGTTACTTATCAACGGGTGTTATCGGCTGGTCGTTCTAATTCGGTGACGGGCACAAGTCAGGGGCAATAGAAATCTACAGCGCGCTATTAACACGCAACTTCTTTTGCAACTACTAAATGGACTGCGTCATCACACGTTTATCGAGGCGCCCCTTGCGGGCCGCGCCCGCCATTGTAGTGGCAGGATGCCGCAGGGACCAATTGAGCGGCTTGATTGCTTGATAAGTTCTGTCGATCAACAGGCTGATACGGTAATTAATTACATACCTGTATTGATCCAGATCAACAAATACTCACTGCCCGCCGCCAAAACAATGAATCAATACGACTAAAGTTATTTTTCTATACAAATTATTATTAAGCGGGCTAATTAAGCCTGTACGTCGCGACGCCCTGCGGCGTCTCGTCGCAGGCCAATGCCCCTTGGGCAAAAGGTTGCAAGCACGTAGAATCGCGGTTCCTTTTCGCCCGTCGCCTTGAACGGTGGCAACCGGCAGCAATGACAGAGTCCGCGCCTGAACACATGACCGCCCATGTGAAATAGGCTCAACCGACCCCGCCCGGCCCAGCTCCCTTACGGCCCAGCGGTTGAGTCTTGCCCAGGTCGCATCCAGCCCAGGCACATCCGTGCAGCCCCTTGGCCCCCTTTCGGGCCCAGCTGGCGTGCGCGTCCGAAGAGGCGCTCATTCCGCTCATCCAACTTGAGGTACGTATGTCTCCGCGTTTGCTGGCCATGGCGCTGGCGCCCCTGCTCGGGCTGTTCATCATTGCCCTGGGCAACGGTTTCATGTCTTCCCTGACCACCCTGCGCCTGGGCGCGGCCGGTGAATCAGCCACCACCATCGGTATCGTGTCGTCCAGTTACTTCATTGGCTTGACCCTTGGCGCGATCTTCAATGACCGGCTGATCCTGCGCATCGGCCATATCCGCGCCTACACCAGCTTCGCCTCGCTGATCGCCGCGACCATCCTGCTGCAAGGGCTGTTCTACGACACCACGTGGTGGTCGATCCTGCGCCTGATCAACGGCTGGGCTGCGGTGGGCGTGTTCCTCGTGATCGAGAGCTGGTTGCTGCTGGCCGGTGACGCGAAAATCCGTGGCCGCCTGCTGGCGCTGTACATGATTGCCTTCTACGGCGCCGGCGTTATTGCCCAGGCAGGCCTTGGCGAAATTACCCGCCTGGGCGACACCGCGCCATTCATGCTCGCGGGTATGCTCGCGGCGCTGTCGGTGCTGCCGATCGTGATCCTGCCGCGGGTGTCGCCACTGCTGGACCAGGTCGAACCGCTGAAGCCCCGCCAACTGCTGGGGGTCGCGCCGTCGGGCCTGGTCGGCTGCTTCGGTTCGGGGGTGGCGATTGCCGGCATTTATGCGCTGCTGCCGCTGTACCTGCAACGTATTGGCCTGGACGTGGGCGAAGTCGGCAGCATGATGGCCTGGGTGATCCTGGGTGCGATGCTGCTGCAGTACCCGGTTGGGCGCTGGTCCGACCGCAAGGACCGCCAGGATGTGCTGATTGCCCTGGCCGGCCTGTGCGTGGTGCTGTCGTTGATTACGGTGTTCTTGCCGTCTGAATCGTCATTGCTGCCCGCAATGCTGTTCCTGCTGGGTGGCGGCGTGTTCGCCCTGTACCCGGTAGCGGTCAGCCACGCTGCCGACCGTGCACCGTCCGACGCGCTGGTGCCGATGATCCAGGGCTTGCTGCTGATCAACTCGCTGGGTTCGGCGCTGGCGCCGCTGGCGATTTCGCCGATGATGACGTCGTTTGGCGAGGCCGGGCTGTTCTGGGCCTTTGCAGTGGTCAACCTGGCCATGGTCAGCTTCTTCCTGTGGCGCCGAGGCAAGCGCCCGGCAGCCGAGCACCCGGCGCCGTTCGCGGCGTCCACCACCTTCTCGCCCACCGGTGCCGAGTTGCGAGTGACTGAAGACCTGATGCATGCCGCGCAGGAGCATCCACCTTTGGAGCCGGTGCAAGGCACAGGGGCAGCGCAAGCCGAAACCCGATGACCCC
>NZ_WJRS01000031.1:0-72714 GCF_028895205.1 Pseudomonas sp. ITEM 17296
GCGGCGCTCGATCTCACAGGCGCTGAAAACTCATGCCAGGCACTGCAAAAAACTCAGCGGCTGCTCACGAAAGGCCAGGTAATGCCGCAACACCTGCACCGGTGCTTCAGTATGCGGGTAATGGCCAATGCCCTGCAGTTGCACAGTATCGGGCTCCGGCACCAGTTGCCGGTAACGCTCGACCATGCGCGCACCGGAAACCGGGTCGACCACACCGTTGATGAAGCGCAAGGGCACCCCGTCACGTTGCAACGCCCCCACCCACCGCTCGCGGTGCAGGGTGCGCTCCGGCCAGTAGCCGGCCAGCTTGTGCAAAATGCGCGTGCCGCGGTTGGCGGCGATCAGGCTCCAGCAATCGTCCAGTGCGCTTTCACTGGGGTGGGTGCAGGGGCCATAAACCTGGGTCACGTTGCGCACCAGGTCGTCACGCCCGAACGAGCGCCCTACCAACCAGCCCAGGCGGCTGAGCAGCAGCTTCTGGATCAGCAGCATGCGGCAGCTCTCGGGGAACAGCCCACTGTTGAGAAACACGCAGCTGGCGATGTTCGCGCGCTGTTCGTGATGCCGCGCCAACAGCTCCTGGGCCACGCTGCCGCCATAGTCATGGGCCATCAGGTGCACAGGCTGGTTGACCTTGAGGTGGGCGAGCAACGCTTGCTGCAGGTCGGCCTGTTCCATCAGGCTGTAAGCGTGATTGACCGGTTTGGCGGAGTCGCCAAAGCCCAGCATGTCGCAGGCGATCAGCCGAAAACGCTGGGCCAGCGGCGCCCACAGGTAGTGCCAGTCCCAACTGGCAGTGGGGAAGCCATGTAACAGAAGCAGGGGCTCTCCTTGCCCTGCGGTCCAGTAGCGGATGCTCTGGCCCCGGAAGGTAAAACTCTGTCCCCGGGTACGCCAGACGCACAATGGAATCTCGGCCAAAGGCATCAGATCGGTCCCGGTGGAGTTGTGTTGACGGAATAGGGCAAGGCTGCGCTCATTGCATGTCACCTCGGCACTTACATGTGCTCTCTATGTCGAGGCAGAGTCTAGCCAGCCGCCCATGGGCTGAAACTTGCGTTGCCAGCCAGCTTGATGACCTTGCGAGTCAGTGGCACGAACGGTCAGAGGAGCATGGCCAGCAGCGGTGCGGCGAACAGGTTCAGCAGCCCGGTCAGGACCATGACCAAGCCGGCCACGGAGCCTTCTTCGCGGCCCACTTCCTGGGCCCTGCTAACCCCAGCACCATGCGCCCCGACCCCGAACAACGCACCCCGCGCCAAAGGTGTGCGCAAGGGCAACCAACGCAGCAGCACCCCGCCGAACATCGCGCCCAGTACCCCGGTGAACATCACGAATACCGCGGTCAGTTCCGGCACGCCGCCGAGGTCGTGGGCCAGCGGCATGGCGAACGGCGTGGTGATCGAGCGCGGCACCAGCGACAGGCTGATCGCATTGTCCAGCGCCAACAGGTGAGCCAGCCCCCAGGAGCTGGCGATCGAAGCGGTGCTGCCGGCCAGCATACCCATCAGCAATGCCGGCCAGTGGCGCGCCAACATAGCCCGCTGCTGCCAGATGGGCACCGCGAATGCCACGGTCACCGGGCCCAGCACGCCCATCAGCCAATGGGTGTTGCGCGCGTACTCGGCATAAGCGGTGTGCAACGGCACGGCCACCGTCAGCAGCAGCGCAGGGACCAGGATCAGCGGCGACAGCAGGTAGCGCCCGCTGCGCCGGTACAGCCAGCGGCTGCCCAGATAGGCCAGCAGGGTCAGCGCCAACCAGAACAGCGGCATGGGTTCAAGGCTCATGGCGCAGCCTCCAGCGGCACACCAGTTCGACGGTGAGCGCAGTCACCACCATGACCATCAGCGTGCTCACGGCAATCACCAGCAGGATGCGCCAGCCTTCCTCGCGCACCAGGGTGCCGTAATCGAGCAGGCTCATCAGCGCAGGAATGAAGAACAGCAGCATTTCCGCCATCAGCCAGCCGGCGCCCAGCTGCAACGTGGCCGGCTTGACCACACCGCTGGCGAACAGCAGCAGAAGCAGCGCCAGCCCCATCACGCCACCGGGGATGGGCCAGCCGAGCCACACAGCCAGCTGGCCACCGAGCAGGAACAGGGCAAACAGGATCGCCAACTCGACGAGCAGGCGCAGGGCTTTTTTCACTAACGCGGGTTTCATGGGGGTACTTCCTCGACAGGCCCTCATTTTAAGATTTGCCTGCCTAGGCCAGAAGCGAATTGTTAGACTGATCAGCATTCCAAAACGGAATTGCGACCATGGAATTCAAACAACTGCGCAGCTTCATCGAAGTGGTGCACCGCGGGGGTTTTACCCAAGCGGCGCAAACCCTGCACATCAGCCAGTCGGCGGTGAGCAAGCAAGTGGCTCAGCTGGAGCAAGATGTAGGCCAGCCACTGCTTGAGCGGCAGGCCTCGCAGCTGCACCTGACCGCCGCCGGGCGCATCGTGCTAGAGCGCGGCGAAGCGTTGTTGCGCCAGCGCCAGGCATTGCTCAGCGAACTGGATGACCTCGGCCAGATGGCACGCGGCGAATTGCGGCTGGGCTTGCCGATACTGGGCAGTGACGCCTTGTTCGCCGGCCTGTTCGCTGAATACCGGCGACGCTACCCCAACATCTCGATTCAATTGCTCGAAGGCGGCAGCCGCAGCGTCGAGCAGGCGGTGCGCAGCGGCGAGCTGGAGCTCGGTGGCAGCCTAACGCCCAGTGACGAAGCCTTCGCGTTCCAGCCATTTTGCAACGAGCCACTCGATGCCCTGCTGCCGGCCGGGCATGCGCTGGCTGGGGAGGCTGGCGTGCATTTGCGGCAACTGGCCGATACGCCTTTTCTGCTGTATCAGCGCAGCTTCGTACTTAATGACCGGCTGCTCAAGGCCTGCCAACAGCAGGGTTTTACCCCGAAAGAAGGTGGGCGCAGTGGCCAGGCGGACTTCCTGGTGGCGTTGGTGGCAGCCGGCCAAGGTGTGGTGTTGCTGCCCCGTGTTGTAGCAAAGGCGCTGGAGCGCCCTGGGGTGGTGCGCTTGCCACTGCAGTCGCCGGAGGACCTGCGTTGGGATATCGCATTCATCTGGCGGCGGGGGGCGTACCTGTCACGGGCGGCGCAGGCGTGGCTGGCGTTGTTGCGTGAGCGTGAGGTGCAGCGCTGAAGCGGTAGGAGCGGCCTTGCGCCGCTCCTACAGGCGTCAGGCCTTCAGCGCCTGGGCAAATTCTGCCAACCACGGTTCGGCATCGGCTTCCGGGGTCACCGTTTCGCTGGCATCCAGGCGCAGCATCGGCTGCACTTCACGTACCCCCAACTCAGCGAACAACTCACGCATCTGCTCGCCGCCACCGCAATAGGTAT
The DNA here is from genome assembly GCF_028895205.1 of Pseudomonas sp. ITEM 17296. NCBI lineage: Bacteria > Pseudomonadati > Pseudomonadota > Gammaproteobacteria > Pseudomonadales > Pseudomonadaceae > Pseudomonas > Pseudomonas sp. ITEM 17296. The sequence goes on from NZ_WJRS01000031.1 coordinate 3,350, forward strand.
CGCCATAACTGGCGTCGCCCAACGCAATCACCGCACCCGGCAGGCCACGCCAGGCGGCGGGCAAGGTGTCGCGAAGGGTGCTGTACAGCGGCATGAGGTTGTCCGGCAGCTCGCCCATGCCGGTGGTCGAAGTCACCGCCAGAAAAGCCTGCGGGGCAAAACCTTCAAGGTCCTGCAGGGTGGCACGTACAGCATGCCAGGCCTCAAAACCTGCGGCCTTGAGCAACGATTCGGCATGACGGGCGACTTCTTCGGCGGTGCCGTACACCGACCCGGAAATAATGGCGACTTTCATCGGGAAGAGGATTCCGAAACTGAGTGAAAACGTAGGATACTAGCATTCAACGCTGGCAAAAGGCCGCCTCTACCTAAGTACCAGCCCCCCTGCCTCTTCGCCCAATGGCCCGAACATGATCAACGCGCAACTGCTGCAATCCATGGTCGATGCGTCCAACGACGGGATCGTGGTCGCTGAACAGGAAGGCGAAGACACCATCCTGATCTACGTGAACGCTGCCTTCGAACGCCTGACCGGCTACACCCGTGACGACATTCTTTATCAAGATTGCCGCTTCCTGCAGGGCAGCGACCGCGACCAGCTCGGCCGTGCGCGCATTCGCAAAGCCTTGGCCGAAGGCCGGCCATGCCGAGAGGTGCTGCGCAACTACCGCAAAGACGGCAGCGCGTTCTGGAACGAGTTGTCGATCACACCGGTTAAGAGTGACGCCGACCAACGCACCTACTTCATCGGTATCCAGAAGGACGTCAGCCGCCAGGTCGAACTGGAACGCGAACTGGCCGAAATGTGCGCACGTCCGAAAAACGACCTACGCTCCTGAACCAAACGCGCTACGCACGGTCAATCCCGTTGAAGAAATCGCCACCTCCGAGTTCGATCATGCAAGCAGATGCGCTCCTGACCCAGGACGAGCTGGATTTCATACAGAACATGCAGCATTCGCCACAGCTGAACCTGGCTGACTCGATGTCCAGCCTGCTGGTCAATGGCGACCGTCGGATCCAGACCTTGCTCACCCGTTTGGTGGCCAACGAGCAGGTCACCTTGCAGGCGCAGTTCAACAACCAGCAGATCAGCTTTCCGCTGCAACTGGTGGAAGACGAGTTCCATGCCCTGCACCTGCAACTGGGCTCACCGGAAATCTACGAAGACGGCCCGATGCTACGTCCATGGCGCTTGTCCATGGACCAACCAAGCGCGTTACTGGATACACACGATCAGCCGAGCGGCCTGTGGGTTCGCGAAATTTCGTTCAAGGGCGCGCTGGTCGAGATCCGCGACCTGGCGCAAGCACCTGCACGTTTCGAGTTGCATTTCGCACCGGCCGGCATTGCCCCCATCGAGCTGCACGGGGTGCTGCGCCGACGCATTGGCCCTGACCTTGCGGCCTACGATTTAAGCCGCAGCCCGGTCGAAGAAATCGAGCGCCTGCGCGGCTATATCCTGCAAGCCCATCGTCAAGCGCACCCAGAGCTGCACAGTCAGGTGTCGAGCTGACCGGCCAGAAACTGCCGCAACCGCTGACGCATCACGCTGCTCTCTGCCCCCAGGCAGGCCACCGGGCTGCCTGCCAGGCTGTCCTGGGCCAGCTCGGCCACTTCACCGGCAAGCAATAACGGGCATTCAAGGCCAACCACCAAGCGCTCGAGGCGTTTGCTCAATTCCACGGTCGGCGCCTGGTTGGAGAACAACACCAAGGCATCAGGCTTGAGTCGCTCGCAGACCAGCGTCAGCTCCTGCAGGGGTTGCCCAGGCGCCAACAAACTCACCCCCACCTCGTCACTGCCCAGCAACAAGGCGGTTACCAGCAGCTCCAGTTCGTGACACGGCCCCGGCAAGGGCGCCAGCAACACCGTGCGGCTGCGGGCCATGCGCGCCAGTTGAAGACGCACGAACACTCGCCCGCGCAAGAAATGATCCAGAAACAGCCATGCGCTGGCCTGCCCAAACGCCCGCGGACCGTAACCACCCTGGCCTGCTGCCAGGTCGTGCCACACCGGCATGAAGATGTCGCCGAACACTTGATCCAGGGTATGGCCAGCGAACACCTGATCGAACAAACGGTGAAGGCTCGCGCTGTCGAAGCGCTGCACCGCCTCCAGAATCTGCTGCTGCCAGGCCAGGCGCACGTCCATCAGGTCGCTGCTCTGCTGCACCTGCGCCTGGCACCGCACCAGGATGCTGCCCACCTTGCTCACCGCCACGCCGCGCTCCAGCCAGCCCAGAATGCTGCGGATATCGTCGATATCAGCCTGGGAGTACAGACGATGGCCACTGTCGGTGCGGGTTGGCTGAATGAGGCCGTAGCGACGCTCCCAGGCGCGTAAGGTGACCGGGTTCACGCCTGTCAGTCGGGAGACTTCCCGTATCGGGAACAGCTCCTGGTGTTCCAGGCCCGCATCGACTGCCGAGCTACGTCCCTGTTTGTTCATCTGCACTTTGTACCCTGTGTGCCGAAGTTGAACCTGCATGTTACTACGACAGCATAGGCCGCCGGTTAACAACCGTTTGCCAGCCAACACTTGCCGAACACTGCAATATCGCGATAATTCGCGCCCGATTCTTGCATGCACGCTGGCGTCGCCCACCACCCCGGGCGACGCAGCCAAGGGGTCAGCTACCCGCCAGCCCCGTCGCCAGGAGATACACGATGTCTACCCCACCCGTCACCTTGATGGTGTCGCGCCGCGCCGCCCATGGCCGCTACCAGGACCTGCTGACCTGGCTCCATGAAGGCGAGCAACTGGCCACCGACTTCCCCGGCTACCTCGGCTCCGGCATCCTGGCACCACCCCGTGACAGCGATGAATTCCAGATCATCTTCCGCTTCAGCGACGAACCTACCCTGCACGCCTGGGAGCATTCCGCTTCGCGCAAGGCCTGGCTGCAACGCGGCAACGGGCTGTTCGAGCGCCCCAAAGAGGCGCGTGTCAGTGGTATCGATGACTGGTTTGGCACCCATACGGTGCAAAAACCGCCGCGCTGGAAGCAGGCCGTCGCCATTTGGCTGGCCTTCTTCCCTGTGTCGTTGCTGTTCAACCTGCTGTTCGGCCATTGGCTGGCAGGCCTCGACCTGGTACCCCGCGTGATGCTCAGTACCCTGGCCCTGACGCCAGTGATGGTCTACCTGTTCATCCCCCTCTCCACCCGCTTGCTGGCCGGCTGGCTGAACCCTGCCGCGCCCACCCCTGCAGCGCTGCGCAGCCGCTGAGGGCTGGTCTACAAGAGGGAAACAGTTCGGGTATGCTGGGCGGCAACGAAAGGACAGACAAGTTGACCGCCCCGAACATGAACAGCCCAATTCTCGTTACCGGAGCCAGCCAGCGCGTCGGGCTGGCCCTTGCCCTCGACCTGGCCCAAGCCGGCCATACCGTGATCAGTGCCAGCCGCAGCCTCCAGCCGCAGTCCGCACACCCCAACATCGTGCAGTTCCAGGCTGACCTGTGCCTGGCCGCCGACCGCCAGGCGCTTATCGACTACCTGCAAAGCAACTATGACGGCTTGCGCGCGATCATTCACAACGCATCGCTGTGGCTCGACGATGGCCTGGCCAACCTCGACACCATGTTCCGCCTGCACATCGAAGCGCCCTACCACCTCAACCTGGCCCTGGGCGAGATGCTCGGCAAGGCCGGCAGCGTGGGCAAGGCCGACATCATCCACATCTGCGACGAAACCTCTTCGCGGGGCAGCAAGAGCCACATCGGCTACGCCGCCACCAAAGCCGCGCTGCAGAACATGGTGCTGTCGTTCGCCGAAAAATATGCGCCCAAGGTGCACGTCAACGGTATCCTGCCTGGGCTGCTGATCCTCAAGGAAGGGGGCGATGAAGCCTACCGCCAGCAGACCTTGAAAAAGGCCCTGCTGGAATTCGAACCCGGCGCCGGCCCGCTGATCGAGACGGTCAAATACCTGCTCGAAAGCCAGTACAGTACCGGTAGCCAGGTGGTCATCAACGGTGGCCGCCACCTGAAGAATCGCATGACCTGAGAGAAGCCCATGACCCCGCAACAACAGCTCGAACTCGAAGCCGCCGCGTTCCGGCGCCTGGTCGAACACCTGCAGAAACGCACCGACGTGCAGAACATCGACCTGATGAACCTGTCCGGTTTCTGCCGTAACTGCCTGTCCAAGTGGTACAAGGCCGCGGCCGACGAGCGTCAGGTCGACCTGAGCCTGGATGACGCCCGCGAAGCGGTGTACGGCATGCCCTACGCCGAGTGGAAAGCCCAACACCAGAAAGAAGCCAGCGCCGAACAACAAGCGGCGTTCGAAAAAGGAAAACCTCGTGACTGATCTGAACACCCTGCGCGCCAGCCTGGCCAGCGGCGAACACGTCTTTGCCGACACCTTGGCCTTTATCGCCGCCCACTACAGCTACCAGCCGCAGGCCTTCAACAACGGCGGTGTGGAAAACGCCGCTGGGCAGAACGAAGGCTCGTGCAAGACCCTGGGCCTGGCCCTGCTGGAAGGCTTGAGCGATGAAGAGGCCCTGCTGGCCTTTGGTGAGCATTATCGCGATGTCGTGGCCACGCCAGAGGGCAGTGACCATGGCAATATCCGGGCGCTGATCGAGCATGGTTTGGCGGGTGTGAAATTTACCGCGCAGCCGCTTTCGCGCAAGGCTTGAGATTGCTGGGGCCGCTGTGCGGCCCTTTCGCAGGCAAGCCAGCTCCTACAGGGGCAGCACAGGCATCAGGTATTGCGCAGGCCCTGTGAGGGCCAATCAGCTGATGATCTGCCCCGGCCTGTTCGGCAGCAACTCACCGCGCTGCAGCCACGCCAGCGCAATCGGCCACAAGCGCTCGCGGAAGCGGTCATGGAAAAACGCGAAATGGCCTATTTCCTCGACCGAGATATCCACAGGCGCAATGCGCAGGTGCTGACGCTCTGCCCCCTGCAAATACCCTAGCAACCGCTCTGTCGCCGCCACGGTGCCGAATGGGTCATCGGTGAGGCTGATCGCCAGCGTCGCCGCCCGGACGTGCGCAAACGGCACCCTCTCCAAGCTGCGCCCGCTTGGCCGGTGCTCGTAGCGTGGCGTACGGGTAGTCCAGTCGTGCACCACGCCCGCCGGGGTGTCCTCCATCCAGCCCAGGCGCTTGCCGGGGAAGTAGCCGAAGGCGTGGGTCAGCAAGGGCATCACCACATGCCATTTGCCGAACAGCCGCCAGCGCTGATCCGCCGCATAATCGCGCCAGTAGGCGAACTGCGCGCCCACCATCACTACCCGCCTGACCCGGCCAGCAGACGGCGCCAACCCCACTGCACAACCGCCAAAGCTGTGCCCCACCACATCGATGGGCTGGCCGGGGAATGCCTGTTCGGCGTGTGTCAGCATGGCTTCGAAGTCCAACTGCCCCCAGTCGCTCCAGGACGCCTGAAAACCACGCAGTGTTGGCGGCCGAGATTCGCCGATGCCGCGGTAATCGTAGGTGAGCACATCGCAGCCCTGGGCGAACAGGTAGTCGGCAAAACGCGCGTAGTAGCGGCAACGCACCGAAGTGGCGGCGTTGATGATCACCAGCGAGCGCTGGGGATTGGCCTGGGCGTGGCGCCAGCAGAAGCCGCCGAGGCTGTAGCCGTCGGCTGCGGTGTGGCGAAAGGCGGTGGCGGGTTGGGTGAGGCTGCTCATGGCGCACATCCTGTTGTTGTGCGCCAACGCTAGCAAAAAAATCGGGGGCTGTGCCGGCCTCTTCGCGGGGCAAGCCCGCTCCCACAGGTCTCCACGGCTCTTTGGCTCAGTGGATATCCTGTGGGAGCGGGCTTGCCCCGCGAAGAGGCCGGTACAGCCCCCGACTTTTTTCAGCCTTGCTTACAGCTCAATGCAGTCGAACTGTACGTCGGTAGCCACGTCTTCGTCGTAGTTGACGTCAGCGCGCTCGAAGCCGAACAGGTTGAGGAACTGCTTCTTGTAACCGGCGTAGTCGGTCAGCTCGAACAGGTTCTCGGTGGTGACTTGCGGCCACAGGGCCTTGCAGGCGGTCTGTACGTCGTCACGCAGTTCCCAGTCGTCCAGGCGCAGGCGGCCTTTCTCGTCGACCTCAGCCGCAGCGCCATCGGCGCGGTACAGGCGATCACGGTACATGCGGTCCAGTTGGTCCTGGGTACCTTCGTGCACGCCCTTCTCCTGCATGATCTTGAAGACCATCGACAGGTACAGCGGCATCACCGGAATGGCCGAGCTGGCCTGGGTGACCACCGACTTCAGCACGGCCACGTTGGCGCCGCCTTTGACTTCGCCGGCCAGTTTCTGGTCCAGGCGCAGTGCGGTGTCGTCCAGGTCCTGCTTGGCCTGGCCCAGCGCGCCGTGCCAGTAGATCGGCCAGGTGATGTCGCTGCCGATGTAGCTGAAGGCCACGGTGCGGGCGCCTTCGGCCAGCACGTCGGCACCGGCCAGGGCATCGATCCACAGCTGCCAGTCCTGGCCACCCATGACGGTGACGGTGTCAGCGATTTCCTGCTCGGTAGCCGGCTCGATGCTGGCCTCGATGATGGTGTCCTTGTTGGTGTCGATGGCGGTCGACTTGTACGGCTGGCCAATTGGCTTGAGCGCCGAACGGATGACTTCACCGGTCTGCGGCAGCTTGCGCACCGGGGACGCCAAGGAATAGATGACCAGGTCGACCTTGCCGCCCATTTCGTTCTTGATCAGCTCGATGACCTTGGCACGGGCCTCATCGGAGAAGGCGTCACCGTTGATCGACTTGCTGTACAGGCCCTCGGCCTTGGCGAACTTGTCGAACGCGGCAGAGTTGTACCAGCCAGCGGTACCGGCCTTGGTCTCGGTACCTGGTTTTTCGAAGAACACGCCCAGGGTGTCGGCCTTGAAGCCGAACGCTGCGGTAATGCGCGCGGCCAGGCCGTAGCCGCTGGAAGCACCGATCACCAGGACCTTCTTCGGGCCATCCTCGCGCACGCCCAGCTTGCGGGTGGCTTCGATCTGGTCACGGACGTTGAGCTCGCAGCCCTTCGGATGGGTCGTGGTGCAGATGAAACCGCGGACCTTAGGATGAATGATGGCCAATGTCTGTACCTCGTCAGGTTTATGCCAGGGAAGCGCCGCCACGGGCGATTCCGATTGATCAGAGGGTGAGACTACCCCCGCAGGTTATCGGACACATCTTACGGGGTGTTTGAGGGGATTCAAAACGGCGCTTGCTGCGTCAGCTGGCCTTGCAACCACTGCAAAAACCGCTGCGCCAATGGATCATCCTGGCTGTCGCGGTGCACCAGGCAGGCCCACGCTGGCCCCCGCACCTGCTGTGGCGATAGCGCTTGCAAGCGCCCCTGCGCCACCGCCCGCCGGGCCAGCAGCTGGCTGACCAGCGCGATACCCAGCCCTTCACAGGCGGCATCCAACAGCAACCCCGGGTCGGAGAAGTTAAGCCCCTTGCCCTGCTGCCCCACGTCTTCACCGCCCTCCAGTTGCCAATGGCTCCAGTCCATTTCCCGCTCACCGTGCAAGGTAGTGCGTGCCGTCGAAGACACCAGAGAAGGGTGGCAGGCCGGGTACAACGTGTCCTGGTGCAACACGCTGAAACTGCATTCGGCCTGGGCGCTCAGGTCGTCGCGGATGGCAAGGTCGATGGTCTCGGTCGCCATGTCCGGCACCTCGAAACTGGTGAACAGCCACAGGTCGACCTCCGGGCAGCGCTGATGGAAGTCGGCCAGCCGCGGCAGCAGCCAGTGCCGGGCAAAGGCCGGGCTGGTGTTGACCACCAACTGATTGGGCTTGCGGTACTGCTCGAGGCGACGGATGCCCACGGCCAGGTGCTGCAGCAGCGACTGGGTGGTACTGAGCAGATCGTGGCCGGCATCGGTCAGGCTCACGCTGCGCCCGCTGCGATGGAACAAGGGTTGTTCCAGGTAGGTTTCCAGGCTACGGATTTGCTGGCTGATCGCCGACTGAGTGAGGTTGAGGGCCTCGGCAGCCTTGTGGAAGCTGCCAAGCCGCGCAGCGGCCTCGAAGCCCCTGAGGGCATTGAGGGGTGGCCAGTGTTTGAGCATGATCGATAAGCCTTGCTAATCAGATGTGCGCTAAATCTATCGTTTGTCGCTGAACGTTCCTAGCCATAGCATGGCAACCAACACCCGCGACGGCGGGCTTCGTTGATAAAAATCCTTAATAGATCGGAGTTCTCTATGGACCTGTCCCTCGACAGCGGCTGGCGCATGCCCGCCGAATGGGCCCGCCACGCAGCCACCTGGATGATCTGGCCGCACAACCAAGCGCTGTGGGAAAGCGGCTGGCACGTACGCCTGGCCGATGTGCAGCAGGATTACGCCCGTGTGGCCGCCGCCATCGCCCGCTTCGAACCGGTAAAAATGGTGGTCGACCCGTCTGCCGTTGAAAGCGCCCGTGCCCTGTGCGGCGCCAACATCGAGCTGATCGAGCTGACCGTCGACGACAGCTGGTGCCGTGACAGCGGCCCAAGCTTCATCTGCCATCCGCAGCACGGCCTGGCCGGCCTGAGCTGGCGCTTCAACGCCTGGGGCGGCAAGTCGCAACACGGCCGCGACCGCAGCCTGGGCCGGCGCATGCTCGATCACCTGGGGCTCGATGGCTTCAGCACTGCGCTGTGCAATGAGGGCGGTGCTATTCATGTGGACGGCGAAGGCACCCTGATCACCACCGAATCGGTGCTGCTCAACCCCAACCGCAACCCCGGCATCAGCAAGGCCGAATTCGAAGCCTGCTTTGCCCGCTACCTGGGCATTCGCAAAACCATCTGGCTGCCTGGCGACCCGCAGTACGTCACCGGTGACATGACCGACGGCCATGTCGATGGCGTGTGCGCCTTCGCTCGCCCCGGCGTGCTGCTGGTCGATGCCACCCATGAGCAAAGCTCGGTGTATGCCGAAGTGGCGCGGGAAAACCGCCGCGCCCTGGCGCTTGCCACCGACGCGCAAGGCCGGCCTTTCGAGCTGCTCGACCTTTACGAAGCCAGCGCTGCGGTCGACCAGGACGCTGAAGTGTTCTGCGCGTCCTACACCAATTTCTACATTGCCAACGGCGCAATCATCATGCCGGCCTACGGCATCCCTGCCGACCAGGAGGCTGCCGCGCAACTGGCCGTTGCCTTCCCCGGCCGCGAGATCGTACCGGTACGCATCGACCACATCGCCCACGGCGGCGGCGGCATCCACTGCATCACCCAGCAGCAACCCGAGGTGCGACCATGAGCCTGCTGCGCATCGCCACAACCCAGATGCCATGCACCTGGGACCTGCCCGCCAACCTCGACCGCGCCGAACAGCTGGTGCGCCAGGCCGCTGCCAAAGGCGCCCAGGTGATTCTGCTGCAAGAGCTGTTCGCCACCCCGTACTTCTGCATCGAGCAGGACCACCGGCACCTGGCATTGGCCCAGCCCTACCCCGACAGCCCCATCCTGCAGCGCTTCGCCGCGCTGGCCAGAGAGCTGGGCGTGGTGTTGCCATTGAGTTGGTACGAACGGGCCGGCAATGCCTTTTTCAACGCGCTGACCGTGGCCGATGCCGACGGTCGCCTGCTCGGGGTCTACCGCAAGACGCATATCCCCAATGCCATCGGCTATCAGGAGAAAGAGTACTTCAGCCCTGGCGATACCGGTTTCAAGGTCTGGGATACCGCGTTCGGCCGGCTGGGCATCGGTATCTGCTGGGACCAGTGGTTCCCCGAAACGGCCCGCTGCCTGGCCCTGCTGGGCGCCGAAGTGCTGCTGTTCCCCACCGCCATCGGCTCCGAGCCCGGCGCCGCCGAGCTGGACTCGCGCGATCATTGGCAAATCGCCATGCGCGGGCATGCCGCCGCCAACCTGCTGCCGGTGGTCGCGGCCAACCGCGTGGGCCGCGAAGTGGCCGGCAGCGATGACACCCTGGCGATGCAGTTTTATGGCTCATCGTTTATCTGCGACCACAAGGGCGCATTGCTCGCCGAAGCCGACCGCGACAGCAGCGGTATCTGGCTGCACGACCTGGACCTTGGGCGCATGCGCGAAGACCGCCTGACCTGGGGCATCTACCGCGACCGCCGCCCGGACATGTACGCGCCGTTGCTGACCCTGGACGGCCACCACCCCCCTGTTACGAGGGCCTGAACATGAAGCTGCTACCGCTGGCTGCACTTGCCCTGGCGCTCTGCGCCAGCCACGCCCAGGCTGAACAACCGACCCTGCGCCTGTACAACTGGGCCGATTATTTTGCCGAGGACACCCTCAAGCAATTCACCGCCGAAACGGGCATCCAGGTGATCTACGACGTCATGGACGGCAGCGAGGTGCTCGAAGCCAAGCTGATGTCAGGGCGCAGCGGTTATGATCTGGTGTTCCCCGGCGACACCGTGGCCGAGCGGCTGATGCGCGCCGGCAGCCTGCAGCCGCTCGACCCCAGCCGCCTCGAGGCCCTGGATGACATCGAGCCCGGCCTGCGCACGCTGCATGCCCGCTACCCCAAGGCCAGCCAGGCGACAGTGCCCTACACCTGGGGCACCATCGGCCTGACGGTGAATGCCGACAAGGTCCGCCAACGCCTGCCGAACGCGCCGCTGGACGACCTCGACCTGTTGCTGAAACCGGAGCTGGCGGCCAAGTTCGCCGACTGCGGCATCTCGATCATCGACTCGCCAGACGAAGTGCTTGCCGTGGTCCTCAACTACCTGGGCCGGGAGCCGCGCAGCGCCAAACGCGAAGACCTGGCCGCCGCCAGCGAGCTGCTCAAGGCCATCCGCCCCTATGTGCGCAAGTTCCAGTCGCAACCGGTGACCGAGCTGGTCAACGAAAACCTGTGCCTGTCACTGGGCTACAGCGGCGATGTGATCCAGGCCCAGCGCACGGCCGAGGCTGCGGGCAAGGCGATCGACTTCCAATACCGCGTGCCGCGCCAAGGCACCACGGTGTGGATGGACACCATGGCCATCCCCGCCGATGCCAAACACCCGGAATACGCCTATCGTTTCATCAACTTCGTCATGCGCCCGGCGAACATGGCGGCCATCAGCAACTTCACCGGCTACCCCACGGCCAGTGCCAAGGCGCGCCAATCCGTCGAGCCACGCATGCGCGACAACCCCGACATCTACCTCGACGAAGCCACCTATGCCCGGCTGATACCCGGCCGGGACATTCCCCAAGCCGACATGCGTGCGCGCATGCGGGTGTGGACACGCTTCAAGACTGCACAGGACTGAACCATGCCACGTGGTGCCATGCCAAACCGTAGAACCTTCCTGCAACTGTCGCTGGCCGCAGGGCTGGGGGCCAGCCTCGGCCTGCCGCTGGGCCTGGCCCGCGCCGAGGCGCCGGAGCGCTGGTTCATGCCTGATGAGGGCGAGCCGCAGCAACGCGCCTTTATCGCCTTCGGCGCCCAGCCGGCGATCTGGGAAGATTTCACTACCGACGTCCAGGCCGCTCTGGGCCGCATCGCCCAGGCCATTACACGCTACCAGCCGCTGACGGTGTTTTGCCGCCCCAGCGAACTGGCGCTGGCCAAGCAACACTGCGCCAGCCCCCACACCCAATTCGTGACCTGCGAGCTGGATGACATCTGGATGCGCGACATCGGCGCCAACTTCGTTGTCGACGATGACGGTGCTTTGGCCGCGGTCGATTTCAACTTCAACGGCTGGGGCAACAAGCAGCGCCACCGCAACGATGCCCTGCTGGCCAAACGCGTCGCCACGCTAGCCAAGGCCCACTACCAGCGCAGTGAACTGGTGGGTGAAGGTGGCGCCATCGAGGTCGATGGCCATGGCACCGGGATCATGACCGAAAGCAGCTGGGTAAATGCCAACCGCAACCCCGGCTGGAGCAAAGCCGAGGTGGAAGCCGAGCTCAAGGCGCGCCTGGGGTTGAGCACGATCATCTGGTTGCCGGGTATCGCCGGTGAGGACATCACCGACGGCCATGTGGATTTTTATGCGCGCTTCGTACGGCCAGGCGTGGTGATCGCCAACCTCGACAACGACCCTGAGTCTTACGACCATGCCGTGACCCGCAAGCACCTGGAGATTCTCAAACAGGCCACTGATGCCGAGGGCCGCCGACTGCAAGTCCACGTGGTCTCACCGCCGATGCGCGGCCGGCGCAACAGGTTCAGCAAGGGCAACCCGGACTTTGCGGCAGGCTATATCAACTACTTCGTCATCAACGGCGCGGTCATTGCGCCGCAGTTCGGTGATGCCCAGGCCGACGAGAAAGCGCGGGCGCTGCTGGCGTCGCTCTACCCGGACCGGGACATTGTGCAGTTGGACATCGATGCCATCGCGGCAGGGGGTGGCGGCATCCATTGCGTGACCCACCAGTGCCCGGCGGTGTAGGTGCTCGCGCAGCGCCAAGCACTCACTGATCGTCCGGCAATCGACGCCTGCCGGTCAGCATCGAAAAGGGCAGGTTCTCGCGCAGGCGCAGGCTTTCGACGATCGCCGCCAGCACGTGCACGCAGACTAATGCCAGCACCGCGTCGGCCAGGAAGCTGTGCAGGCTCATCGGCCAGTCGGCGCCCCACAGGGCGTCGACCTCCTGCGACGCCCAACCGGTCAGGCCCAGGCCCGCGATCCCGGTCAGCATCAACAGCATCACCAGGGCGCCAATCGGCGAATGCCCCAGGCGATGGTAAGGCTGCCCACGTACCAGCGCCCGGGTGTGGGCGGCCAGGCGCGCCGGGGTCGGCCAAAAGTCGGCCCAGCGCGCGCTTTGCGGCCCGACAAAGCCCCAGACCAGGCGAAATAACACGCACGCCAGCCCGTAGTAGCCCAGCCACTGGTGCCAGTCGTCGCCCTCTTCATTGAAAAAATAATCCGCGAAAAACACCGTGGCCAACGACAGGTGGCACAGCCGCAGGAGGGGGTCCCACAGCTGCACCGTGGCATCAGCCTTCAATCTTCGTACTCGGTCTTGACTGCCTTGCCGCTGACCGGGTCATGGTAGATCTCGACCTTACGGCCATCCTTGTCGAAACCGTAGATTTCGTAGCAGTTGCCTTTGGTGACCTTGAACTTATTGATCTTGTAGCCCTGTTCCTTGAGCTGGGCCTGGAATTTTTCCGGGTCTTGCCACGTGCTTTTATCTGCTGTGGTGCATTGGGTGGCGGCGAATGCTGTGCTGCTGCCGATCAGGAGGGTGAGAGCGATCAGGATGCGCATGGACATGAGCTCCGTTACGTGGAGTGAAACAGCACGACATCCAGCTTAGACCCGGGGCCAGCGGCTTGCACAAGCGCAAGCGTGTCCGCGTCATTCATTTGTTTTCCAGATCAATCCAAAAGAAAAACAAACTTAACAAATCAACCAAACCCACCGATGCTGACGGCATCCTGCCCTCGCGGCGCTCACCCTTGCACGGAGAACAACAACATGAACGACGTGGTCATCGTCGCCGCCACCCGTACCGCCATCGGCAGCTTCCAGGGCGCCTTGGCAACAGTGCCCGCCGTCGACCTCGGCGCCGCCGTGATCAAGCGCCTGCTGGAACAGACACAACTGGACCCAGCCCAGGTCGACGAGGTCATCCTCGGCCAGGTGCTCACCGCCGGCGCTGGCCAGAACCCGGCCCGCCAGGCCGCGATCAAGGCCGGCCTGCCCTTCAGCGTGCCCGCGCTGACGCTCAACAAGGTTTGCGGCTCGGGCCTCAAGGCCCTGCACCTGGCGGCCCAGGCCATCCGCTGCGGCGACGCCGAGGTGGTGATTGCCGGCGGCCAGGAAAACATGAGCCTGGCCCCCTACGTCATGCCTTCGGCGCGCACGGGCCAGCGCATGGGCCACGGCCAGCTGATCGACAGCATGATTACCGACGGCCTGTGGGATGCCTTCAACGACTACCACATGGGCATTACCGCCGAGAACCTTGTGGATAAGTACGGCCTCAGCCGTGAGCAGCAAGATGCCTTCGCCGCCGAGTCCCAGCGCAAGGCCGTGGCCGCGATTGAGGCGGGCCGTTTCAAGGACGAGATCACCCCCATCGTGATGCCGCAGAAAAAGGGTGAGCCCAAGGTCTTCGAACGCGACGAACAGCCCCGCCCGGACACCACCGCCGAATCGCTGGGCAAGTTGCGCGCAGCCTTCAAAAAGGACGGCAGCGTCACGGCTGGCAATGCTTCCAGCCTCAATGACGGCGCCGCCGCCGTGCTGCTGATGAGCGCCACCAAGGCCAAGGCCCTGGGCCTGCCGGTGCTGGCCAAGATCGCGGCCTATGCCAGTGCTGGCGTAGACCCGGCGATCATGGGCATTGGCCCGGTTTCGGCCACCCAGCGCTGCCTGGACAAAGCCGGCTGGCAGCTGGCGGACCTGGACCTGATCGAAGCCAACGAGGCCTTTGCCGCGCAGGCGCTGGCGGTGGGCAAAGCACTGGAATGGGATGCCGCGCGGGTGAACGTGAATGGTGGAGCGATTGCGCTTGGCCACCCGATTGGGGCATCGGGGTGCCGAGTGCTGGTGACCTTGCTGCACGAGATGATCAAGCGTGATGCGAAGAAAGGGCTGGCCACGTTGTGCATTGGCGGTGGCCAGGGTGTGGCGTTGGCGATCGAGCGCTGATCAGTCATTGATGCCGGCAGGCCCGGCCCCTTCGCGGGGCAAGCCCGCTCCCACAGGTTAACCACAGCTCTCAAGATTTGTGCTTTTCCTGTGGCTCCCAAAGGTTAACCACAGCTCTCAAGGTTTGTGCTTTTCCTGTGGGAGCGGGCTTGCCCCGCGAAGAGGCCGGGCCTGCTTACTCAGAACCGCTCATCGGCAATGGCCGGCAAGGTCAACTCGCGCACATAACTTGCCGCCGACAGCTCTAACATCGTCCGCACCATCAGCACCACATCGTGCAGCGGAATCAACCCGCCCTCCCCCCGCGCCGCAGCGTCGGCAACTGGCACATTCAGGCCATCCTCGGTGTTCAGGTAACCCAAGTTCAGGCACGTCACACCCAGGCGCTGTTCGCGATACCCCTCACGCAAAGCCTCGGCAATCCCGCGCAGGGCGAACTTGGACGCAGCAAACGTCACTTCAGGGCGCCCGCTCTGCGGCAGGCCTGAAGTGGAACCGGTAAGGATGATCCGTGGTTTCTCGCTTTCCAGCAGCATCGGCAGCAAGCGCTTGATCAGCAGGACAGTGGCCGTGATGTTGCAGTCGACCATACGTTGCAGCTCTGGGTCGTGATCGTCCAGGAAGCTGTAGTGTTCTGAAAACGCCTCGGCCTCCCACAGCCCGAGGTTGTAGATGAGGGTATCCACGCCTCCCTCGGCCAGCGCCTGGGCAACGGCCTCGACGGCGGCAGCCGGCTGACCGAGGTCGGCCGCAATCCACTGCACCTCGACCCCCTTGCCGACCACCACCCCTTCGGGGCGCGAGCGGGACACACCCATCAGCGTATCGCCCGGCTTGCCCAGCCCTTCCATGAAGGCCTTGCCCAGCCCCTTGCTGGCGCCGACTACCAGAACTCTCATCGCATCACTCCCTGTCGAGTACGTTTCGAGCCGGCATTATAAGCACCTCATCACACGGCAAGGAGGCGTTAGGCAGCCGCCACGTCAAAAGCCTCTGGCGCTTTGACGGCGTTGGCCAGGACGGCCACTTGCTGGCACTTCTGCACGGCCAAGCCCACCGAGCTGTGCAGCAGCGAGCAGCACGGCGCGACCCACAAGCGGTCACCCAGGCGTTCGGCGGCGTGCTGCAGGACGGTAACGGCTTTTTCCAGGTCGCCGGCCGTGTCGTCATAGCCGTTGACCAAGCCCAGCGACAGGACCTTGTAGGCGGGCAGGCGGTCGAGGATGGTGGGGTATTGGTCTGGGGCACGCACCAGGTCGATGTGCAGGCCATCGACTGGCAGGTTGGCCGCCAGGCCGAGGTTTTCTTCCAGGCCACCGAAGTAGGTGGTGATCAGTTTCTTCAGCGGTGCGCGCTGCAGGATGTTGTAGACGCGCTCGTAGGCGTTTTTCCAGTCCTGCGGCAGGTCGAGCACCAGGATCGGCTCGTCGATCTGCACCCACTCGACGCCCTGCGCGGCCAGGCGATTGAAGATTTCGTCGTACAGCGGTAGCAGGCGATCCACCAGGTCCAGCTTGTCGAAGTCGGCGCCTTGGGTCGCGCCCAGCCACAGGTAGGTCAGCGGGCCGATCACCACGGGCTTGACCGCGTGGCCCAAGGCCTTGGCTTCTGCAACCTCTTCGAACAGCTGCTCCCAACTCAGGGCGAACTGCTGATCGGCGCTGAACTCAGGTGCCAGGTAGTGAGCGTGGGTGTCGAACCACTGGGTCATTTCCTGGCCACGTGCCATGGCGAACAGGGTTTGCAGGGTTGGCTTGGCACCGTCGTGGCTGCGCAAACGCTCGGGCACAACGCCGAAGGTCAGCGAGTGGGTGAGCACCTGGTCGCACCAGGCGAAGTCGCCCACGGGCAGCAGGTCGATACCTGCGTCTTTCTGTTCCTGCCAGTGGGTGGCACGCAGATCACGGCCTACCGCGCGCAGCCCGGCTTCGTCGAGCTCACCGTTGCAGAAGGCTTCCTGGGCGTTTTTCAGTTCGCGATCGTGGCCGATGCGCGCCAAACCCAGGTTGTGTGCCAGTGCCATGTCTTGCCCCTCTGAACGCAAAAGTGAATGCGGGAATTTTCGGGGCAACCGAGCCTTGAGACAAACTCATTTAATTTAAGATGAAATCAAGATTTCCTCATGTTTATGTGAGGCCTGTAGGAGCAGCCTTGTGCTGCGAAGAGGCCCTTACGGCTAATACATCTGTACCCGGCATACGGGCCTCTTCGCAGCGCAAGGCTGCTCCTACACAGAAGTGCGCATGACTGGATTTGGCAGTCACTGAGTTTTACGTGCGCGCCTGGAGGATCACGAACTTCGCATTGAACATCGGGCCTTGTAGGAGCAGCCTTGTGCTGCGAAGAGGCCCTTACGGCTGATACATCTCTACCCGGCATACGGGCCTCTTCGCAGCGCAAGGCTGCTCCTACACAGAAGCGCGTGAAAACACCGGTGCAGAGCACGGGGATGTCTTGTTCAGAGCAGCGCCCTACGCATGTGGACATGACCCTCTTGGCCATTTGCCGCACAATGCCACCCTGCCCCAATTCGGTGCCCGATCCATGAGCCTTCTGAAAACGGCGCTGCACGAAAAAACCTTCGTCTGCGTCATGGAGTTCGTCCCCAAGCCGTCGGCGGAACGCTTCGCCGCCATGCAAGCGATCATGGCCCGCGGGCACCTGTGTGGCTGGCCGATGACGGTGGCCATCGGTGATCGCGTTGGCAGCCCGCTGGACATGTCGCCCCTCGACGCCCTGGCCAGCTTCAGCTCGCCGGTGCCGGCCTTGCCGCACTTCTCGGGCAAGGACCGCGAACGCCACCACTTGCTCGCGCAACTGCAACGCATGGACGCCGATGGGCTGGACCAGTTACTGCTGCTCACCGGCGACCGCCTGCCCGGCCACCAACCTGGGCAGCGCCCGGTGCGCTACCTGGAATCGGTGGCCGCCCTGCAGATCGCGCGCCAAGCCTGCCCGCACTGGCTGCTGGGTGCCGCGCTCAACCCGTTCAAGTACTGCGAGGAAGAAGGGGGGGCGCAGTACTTCAAAGCCGAGAAAAAACTCGCCGCAGGGGCCGATTTCCTGACCCTGCAACTGGGCTTCGATGCCAGCAAGCATCAGGAAGCCCAGGCGTGGATGAACCGTCAGCCCAACCCGAAACCTTTGCTGGCGTGCCTGATGAGCCTTACCCACGGGCGCGCCGCCATGCTCGATCACGTGGCCGGGGTGACGGTCAGCCCGTCCATGCGCGACATGCTCGAAGCCGAGGCCGCCGTGTCCAAGGCGTACGCACAGGCGCGCAGCGTCGACCGCCTGGCCCTGCAGGTCATCGGTGTGAAGTTGATGGGTTACGCCGGTGTGCACCTGTCGGGCATTCACGAACTCAAGCAGTTGCTGGCCCTGGAAGAACGCCTCGAACATTGGCAAGCGCAGCTCCATTCGCTGGAACAGTGGGCGCCCGCCTGGGCTGCCAGCTGGCAGGTGCACGGCCTGCCCGCCGTGGTCTTCCCCCCCCCAGCAGCCAGCTGGCGCCAGGGCGAGTCGAAGGTCAGCGCGTCGAGCACAGAAAAAGCGCGCTACCACCTGCTGCACGCCTTCCATGCCCTGCTGTTCAGCCGCAACAACTGGCTGAGCAAGGCATTCGGCTGGGCCGTTCGCCAACCGCTGTGGGCCTCGGCCCCAGGCGCCCGCGTGCTGCACGGGGTGGAACGTGCGGTGAAACGCCCGTTGCTGGGCTGCGACACCTGCGGCCGCTGCCGCCTCGAAGACACCCTCTACATCTGCCCGGAAACCTGCCCCAAAGGCCTGGCCAACGGCCCCTGCGGCGGTACCTCGCTGAACCGCTGCGAATTCGGCGACCGCGAGTGCATCCACAGTGTCAAATACCGCACCGCCAAAGCCGTGCGGCAGACTGCCGTGCTGACTGAGCGCCTGATCCCGTGCATCGAGGTGCAAACCCGCCACCGCAGTTCATGGCCGGCCTGGTTCGCGGCTCAGGCACCTCAGCGGCTCAAGGCTTGCTCAAAGCCTCGAACCCAGCCCGAATCGTAGCCTCGGGCAGTTCGTCGGCAATAAACACCATCACGCTTTCGCGTGCCTCGCCTGCTGCCCACTCGGCATCCCAGTCGAAGCCGTACAGTTTCAGCACGCCCTGAAACACCAGGCGACGGTCTTCGCCGGCAATGTTCAGCACGCCCTTGTAACGCAGCAACTGCTTACCATGGGTTTCCAGCAGTTCGTTCATGAAGTCGCTGAGCCGGTCGATGTCCAGCGGCGTGTCGGTACGCAGCACCAGGGTGGAGATGCGGTCCGGGGTGGCCGGTTTGAGCACCGGGCGCAGGGTGGGTTTAAGGCTGGCGCCCAAGTCGGTATTGAGGTTGAAACCGCGCACATCGAGCAGCTCGGCCAAATCGATGCGCCCGTGCTCGACCACACGCACAGCGGCACGGCCGTTGATGCGCGACAGCCGCTCACGCAGGGCCTCCACCGCCGCCGGCTCGACCAGGTCAGTCTTGCTCAGCAACAGCCGGTCGGCAAAACCGACCTGGGCCTGGGCGATGGCCTGGGTCAGGTGCAGCTCGGCATGGGCGGCATCGACCAAGGTGATGATGCCGTCGAGGATGTAGCGGTCACGCAGGTCCTCGTCGATGAAAAAGGTCTGCGCCACCGGTGCCGGGTCGGCAAGGCCGGTGCACTCGATCACCAGGCGGTCGAAGGCGATCTCGCCAGCGTCCAGGCGTTCCAGCAGCAGGTACAAGGCACGGGTCAGGTCGCCATGAATGCTGCAACACACGCAGCCGTTGGCCAGGGTCATGACTTGCACCGGCTCGTCACCCAGCAGTTGGCTGTCGATGCCGGCCTCGCTGAACTCGTTTTCGATCACGGCGATCTTCAGGCCGTGCTCGGCCTTGAGCATGTGCTTGAGCAAGGTGGTCTTGCCGGCACCCAGAAAGCCGGTCAGTACAGTGACGGGGATAGGCGTTTGCACGCGATGTACTCCTGAAGCTGAAAATGACTGTGGGAGCCCGGTTGCCCGGGCTCCCACAGGTTCACAGGTGTTGCAGGCTCAACAGCACTTGGGCCCGGACTTGCCACCGTAGCGCGCTTCCTGGCGTTCGCGGAAGAACGCCTCGTAGCTCATCACCGGTTTGTCCGGGTGCTTGTTCTGCATGTGTTCGACATAGTTGTCGTAGTCGGGCATGCCGACCATCAGGCGGGCTGCCTGCCCCAAGTACTTACCCAGTCGACCCAGGTCGTTGAACATAGCTGCAGTCCTCTCGTTTACGCGTCAGGCAGCGCCTGGAACGGGGTTTCCTTGTCGGTGCGTTCCTTGCGGCCGAGGGCGGCGTAGCCGACCTTGATGGCGAAGAACAGGATGCTGAAGACCACCAGCAGGAACAGAATCGTCAGGCCCGCGTTGGTGTAGGCGTTGAAGATCACGTGCTGCATCTGGCCGATGTCCTTGGCCGGGGCCAGTACCTGGCCAGCGTCCAGGGCGGTGCTGTACTTCTTGGCCAGGGCCAGGAAGCCCACGGCCGGGTTCGGGTCGAACAGCTTGATCAGGCCCGCAGCGGTGGTGCAAATCAGCAGCCACACAGCCGGCAGCAGGGTCACCCAGATGTAGCGCTGGCGCTTCATCTTGATCAGCACCACGGTACCCAGCATCAAGGCGATACCGGCCAGCATCTGGTTGGAGATACCGAACAGCGGCCACAAGGTGTTGATGCCACCCAGCGGGTCGATCACGCCTTGGTACAGCAAGTAGCCCCAGAGTGCCACGCAACCGGCGGTGGCGAGCAGGTTGGCGCCCCACGATTCGGTGCGTTTCAGGGCCGGTACGAAGCTGCCCAGCAGGTCTTGCAGCATGAAGCGGCCGGCACGGGTACCGGCGTCCACGGCGGTCAGGATGAACAACGCTTCGAACAGGATCGCGAAGTGGTACCAGAAGGCCATGGTGTTTTCACCCGGCAGCACCTGGTGAAGGATCTGTGCGATACCCACCGCCAAGGTTGGCGCACCACCGGCACGGGCCAGGATGGTGTGCTCGCCGATGTCGCGGGCGACCGCTTCGAGCTGCTCAGGGGTGATCAGGAAGCCCCAACTGCTGACCGTCTGCGCCACCGACGCCACGTCGGCACCGACCACGGCGGCCGGGCTGTTCATGGCGAAGTACACGCCCGGCTCGATCACCGAAGCGGCAACCATGGCCATGATGGCGACGAACGATTCCATCAGCATGCCGCCGTAGCCGATGTAACGGGCGTTGGTTTCGTTGTCCAGCAGCTTGGGCGTGGTGCCCGAAGAGATCAGCGCATGGAAGCCCGATACCGCACCACACGCAATGGTGATGAACAGGAACGGGAACAGGGTGCCCTTCCAGACCGGGCCAGTACCGTCGGTGAACTGGGTCAGGGCCGGCATTTTCAGCTCAGGCGCGATGATCAGGATACCGATGGCCAGGCCCACGATGGTGCCGATCTTGAGGAAGGTCGACAGGTAGTCACGCGGTGCCAGTACCAGCCAAACCGGCAGTACGGCAGCGACGAAGCCATAACCCACCAGCATCCAGGTGATCTGCACGCCGGTGAAGGTGAACGCCGGGCCCCAGACCGGGTCTGCAGCGATCACGCCGCCGAGCCAGATCGATGCCAGCAGCAGCACCACGCCGACCACCGAGATCTCGCCAATGCGGCCCGGGCGGATGTAGCGCATGTAGATGCCCATGAACATCGCGATCGGGATGGTCGCCATCACCGTGAACATGCCCCATGGGCTCTCGGCCAGGGCCTTGACCACGATCAGCGCCAGCACCGCGAGGATGATGATCATGATCAGGAAGCAGCCGAACAAGGCGATGGTGCCGGGGATGCGGCCCATTTCCTCGCGCACCATGTCGCCCAGCGAGCGGCCATTGCGGCGGGTGGACATGAACAGGACCATGAAGTCCTGCACCGCACCGGCCAGCACCACACCGGCGATCAGCCAGAGTGTGCCGGGCAGGTAGCCCATCTGCGCGGCGAGTACCGGGCCGACCAGCGGGCCGGCGCCAGCGATGGCGGCGAAGTGGTGGCCGAACAGGATGTGTTTGTTGGTCGGGACGTAGTCCAGGCCATCGTTGTTGAGCACCGCCGGCGTAGCGCGGCGAGGGTCGAGTTGCATCACCTTGGTGGCGATGAACAGGCTGTAGTAGCGATAGGCGACCAAGTAGATGGCCACTGCCGCGACCACGATCCACAAGGCGTTGATCGCCTCACCGCGACGCAGGGCAACCACACCCAGCGCGCAGGCCCCTATGACTGCCAGCGCCAGCCACGGAATATGGCGTAGCAGGCTATTATTGTTGTTCATGGTTTGCTTCCAGCTGGTGGATTGGAAAGACCGCCTATCGAGTCTAGGGCGAGTCATCGCGCATTGCCACACTTGCTTTGGTCTAGAGCCTCTGCGGCCAGATTGCGGTACCTGATGTACCTACCATACTCACTATAGTCAGGTTGTCACCCGGAGAGTCCCCCATGAGCGATCACGACGAACGCCGCCGTTTTCAACGCATCGAGTTCGATGCAACGACCGAATTGCGCCAAGGCCTGCAGCGCTGGCCGACGAAGTTGCTGGACCTTTCACTCAAAGGCCTGCTGGTGGAGCGGCCGGCGAACTGGGAAGCGGACTTGACCCAGGATTTCGAGGCAATTATCCACCTCGACCCTTCCACGCGGGTAGAGATGCAAGTGGAACTGCGCCACGAAGAACCCTCCCGCCTGGGCTTCGTTTGCCTCTACATCGACATCGATTCGATGACCCATTTGCACCGTCTTGTGGAATTGAACGTGGCCGACAGCACCGAAATGATGCGTGAGCTGCGTGAACTCATCGAATAATGGGATCTTTTAGCTAGCTAACATCCTCCCCACCCCGTGTTTCCTGTCTACCCAGACAGCTTTAAGCCTGGGTAGCAGTGCTTTGTACACACCCCTCTAGTACAGCCTCTGTCGACTTGGTACGCGTTCTGCATTGGGCTCTAGCACACCTTGCGAGCCTGCTTGTTCGCGCTCCGATCAAAATATTGTATACAATTGTTGTGGCAATCATTTGTAGGAAGTGTCTACAGTAGCGGCACAACAATAAACGCAGAGAGCCTGCTCCATGACTACGTCCCCTAGCACGTCTCCCGCCAAGCGCCCCGAGGATGAAAACCTCGGCCTTGGGGCCAACTTGGCCTATGGTCTGCAGCATGTGTTGACCATGTATGGAGGGATTGTCGCGGTACCCCTGATTCTGGGGCAGGCCGCAGGCCTGAACGGTGCCGAGATCGGCATGCTGATCGCCGCCTCGTTGTTTGCCGGTGGCCTGGCCACCTTGCTGCAGACGCTGGGCCTGCCGTTCTTCGGCTGTCAGCTGCCGCTGGTGCAGGGCGTGTCGTTCGCTGGCGTGGCAACCATGGGCGCGATCCTCAGCAGCGAGGGCGGCGGTGGCCTGCCAGGTGTGCTGGGCGCGGTCATGGCGGCCTCGTTCATCGGCTTCCTGATTACCCCCGTGTTTTCGCGCATTACCAAGTTCTTCCCGCCGCTGGTGACCGGCATCGTCATCACCACCATCGGCCTGACCCTGATGCCAGTGGCCGCACGCTGGGTGATGGGCGGCAACAGCGCCTCGCCGGAGTTCGGCAGCATGGCCAACATCGGCCTGGCGGCGCTGACCTTCGCCATCGTCCTGCTACTGAGCAAGCTGGGCAGCGCGACCATCTCTCGTCTGTCGATTCTGCTGGCCATGGTGGTGGGTACCCTGATCGCCTGGGCGCTGGGCATGACCGATTTCAGCAAGGTCACCCAAGGCCCGATGTTCGCCTTCCCCACGCCGTTCCATTTCGGCATGCCGGAATTCCACATCGCCGCGATCCTGTCGATGTGCATCGTGATCATGGTGACCCTGGTGGAAACCTCGGCCGACATCCTTGCGGTGGGCGACATCATTGAAACCAAGGTCGACTCCAAGCGCCTGGGCAATGGCCTGCGTGCCGACATGGCGTCGAGCATCCTGGCGCCGATCTTCGGCTCGTTCACCCAAAGTGCCTTCGCCCAGAACGTCGGCCTGGTGGCCGTGACCGGGGTCAAGAGCCGTTATGTGGTGGCCACTGGTGGCGTGATCCTGGTGGTGCTCGGCCTGCTGCCGATCATGGGCCGGGTGATTGCCGCGGTACCCACCCCGGTACTGGGTGGCGCGGGCATCGTGCTGTTCGGCACCGTGGCGGCCAGCGGCATCCGGACCCTGTCCAAGGTCAGCTACAAGAACAACGTCAACCTGATCATCGTCGCCGCGTCGCTGGGCTTCGGCATGATCCCGATTGCCGCACCGACCTTCTACCACCACTTCCCGAACTGGTTCGAGACCATCTTCCACTCCGGCATCAGCTCGGCGGCGATCATGGCCATCCTGCTGAACCTGATCTTCAACCACTTCACAGCCGGTAATTCGGACCAGCAGTCGGTGTTCGCTGCGGCCTACGAGCGAACCATCCAGTATTCGGACATCTCCGCACTGCGCGATGGCGACTACTTCAAGGATGGCAAGCTGTTCGATGCGGAGGGTAATGAAGTGCCGATGATGGAGCTGGACGAGCATGGCAACGAGGCGCCCAGGCGCAGTGCGGTTGCCGAGCATTGACCGCTGATTGAGCGGTTACGCGGGGGGGAGCCGATGCGCATCGTCGGCTCCCCTTTTTTGTTTGCCTGTGCCGGCCTCTTCGCGGGGCAAGCCCGCTCCCACAGGGTGTACTTGCCCATAGATCCCCCAAGGGTTGTATTGGTGTCCAACTTCTTGGGGGCAGTCCAGGGAATTACAGGTTTGCAGTCCACCTTGTGGGAGCGGGCTTGCCCCGCGAAGAGGCCGGTGCAGGATTACTCGAACAGGGCGTCCAAGGCCTGCTCCAGCCGGGTCACGGCAATCACCTGCAACCCCGCAGGCGGCTCCTTCGGCGCATTGCCCTTGGGCACGATGGCCCGCTTGAAGCCGTGCTTGGCCGCCTCTTTCAACCGCTCCTGGCCGCTGGGCACCGGCCGCACCTCACCCGACAGGCCAATTTCGCCAAACACCAGCAGCCCATGGGCCAACGGCCGGTTGCGCAAGCTGGACATCACCGCAGCCAGCAACGCCAGGTCAGACGCGGTTTCGAGTACCTTCACCCCGCCCACCACGTTAAGGAACACGTCCTGGTCGTGGGTGGGAATGCCGCCATGGCGGTGCAGCACCGCCAGCAACATGGCCAACCGGTTCTGATCCAGGCCCAGGGTCACCCGGCGCGGGTTGGCCAGGTGGCTGTCATCGACCAGCGCCTGCACCTCGACCAACATCGGCCGCGTGCCCTCCCAGGTAGCCATCACCACACTGCCCGGCACTTCTTCCTGGGTGCGGTTGAGGAAGATCGCCGACGGGTTCGAGACCTCCTTGAGGCCGCGGTCGGTCATGCCGAACACGCCCAGTTCGTTGACCGCGCCAAAACGGTTCTTCACCGCCCGCAGAAGCCGCAGGCGGCCATCGGACTCACCTTCGAAATACAGCACCGTATCGACCATGTGCTCGAGCACGCGAGGCCCGGCCAGCGAGCCTTCCTTGGTGACGTGGCCAACCAGGAAAATCGCCGTGCCGCTCTGCTTGGCGTAGCGCACCAGCAATGCCGTGCTCTCGCGCACCTGGGCCACGCCGCCGGGCGCCGATTGCAGTTGTTCGGTGAAAATGGTCTGGATCGAGTCGATGACCATGACCCGGGGTTTTTCCACCCGGGCCGTGGCGATGATGGTCTCGATGCAGGTTTCGGTCATCACCTTGAGCTGGTCCTGGGGCAGGCCCAGGCGGCGCGAGCGCATGGCCACCTGCTGTTGCGACTCTTCGCCGGTGACGTACAGCGCGGGCATCTGCACCGCGATGTTGCACAACGTCTGCAGCAGGATGGTCGACTTGCCGATGCCTGGGTCACCCCCGATCAGCACCACCGAGCCGTCGACCAAGCCGCCGCCCAGTACGCGGTCCAGTTCGGTGCTGCTGGTGGTAAACCGCGGGATTTCTTCCACACTGACTTCGGCCAGTGTCTTGATCTGCGCCTGCTGCCCGGTCCAGCCGGCACGGCCGCTGCTGGGCGCGGCCGCGCCGCCGCTTTCGATCATGGTTTCGACCAGGGTGTTCCAGGCCCCGCATTCACCGCACTGGCCGGCCCATTTGGGAAAGGTCGCGCCGCACTCGGTGCAGCCATACAAGCGCTTGGCCTTGGCCATGGGCGGAATCTCCTGGAAAAACCGCCATGATAGCCGAGCGAGACGTGTCTCGAACGCTTCGAGATGCGACAAAACTATTCGTTCTAACCACAGTCATTAGGGCTGTACATAACGCATGAAGCGTTTAAGTGGCTTACACTGCGTTTACCTCACCATTTGTTACAAAGGAATCGAACATGGGTATGATCAGTGAGTTCAAGGCCTTCGCGGTCAAAGGCAATGTCGTCGACATGGCGGTCGGTATCATCATCGGCGCGGCCTTCGGCAAGATCGTCTCGTCCTTCGTGGGTGACGTGGTCATGCCGCCACTGGGGCTGTTGATTGGTGGCGTGGACTTCAGTGACCTGGCGATTACCTTGAAAGCTGCAGAAGGTGACATTCCGGCGGTGGTGCTGGCCTACGGCAAGTTCATCCAGACCGTGATCGACTTCGTGATCGTTGCGTTTGCCATCTTCATGGGTGTGAAGGCGATCAACCGCCTGAAGCGCGAAGAAGCCGTGGCACCGAGCGCACCGCCCGTGCCCAGCGCTGAAGAAACGCTGCTGACCGAGATTCGTGACCTGCTCAAGACGCAGAACCAGAATCGCTTGCCCTGAAACGTACTGGGGCCGCATTGCGGCCCCGTACGTTACCAGTAGTTTTCCACCGCCACCTGCCCCGGCCGCTTGCTCAGGCTCAACTGCAGGTCACGCGCCTTGAGCACCTTTCGGGTTTCATCGATCATCTCCGGGTTACCGCAGAGCATGATGCGCGAATGCTCGGGCGACAGTTCCAGCCCCGCCGCCTTCTCCAGTTCGCCATTCTCGATCAACGTGGTAATACGCGCATTCAACGCACCGGGGTGCTGCTCGCGCGTGACCACCGGAATGAACTGCAACTTGCCGGCAAACTCGGCCAGGTAATCACGTTGCTCCAACCCGGCGATGTCGTCCACGTAGGCCAGCTCCTTCGCCTCGCGTACCGAATACACCAGCTTGATGCTATCAAACCGCTCCCAGGCCTCGAAGTCCTGCAGGATGGACATGAACGGTGCGATGCCGGTGCCGGTGGCCAGCAACCACAGGTCGCGGCCGCCGATGAAGCGATCGAGGGTCAGAAAACCAAAGGCCTGCCGGTCGATCAGTAAGCTGTCACCTTCGCCCAGCCGGCTCAGTTCGCTGGTGAACTCCCCGCCGGGCACCACGATCGAGAAGAAGTCGAGGTACTCGTCATGGGGTGCGCTGACCATGGAATAGGCGCGCCAGACTACACTGCCATCGGCCTTGGTCACGCCAAGGCGAGCGAACTGGCCCGCACGGAAGCGAAAACCCGAATCGCGCGTGACCCGCAGGCTGAAGAGGTTCGGCGTCAATGGCTGAACATCGAGCAGTGTCTGGCGGGTGAACTTTTCGGCGCTGGCGGTCATATCGGGCTCCAAGGTTGACGTGCGCACAGTGTCGCGCAAAGCGGCCTGGATAAAAACCACCGGTTTGTAAGGCCTCACCACGCCGATGCCGCCGATGACGCAGATAATCCTGATCGCTATAACAAAAAATCCCAACGCTACACTAGGTCTTTTCCTACAATATTTCGGGTATGCAATCGGATTGGATCCTGTTGCCCCTTCGGAGTGTTACGGATGCATCACTGGAAGCCTGAGCATCTTCATCATTTTGTCAGCGAGCGATCCCCACGGAAGCTGTTCGACATCGCTGTGCACCTGGTGCAGGACCTGGGCATGCAACACCTCGGGCTGAACATCCGCATCCAAATCGCCACCCAGTCGCCCCGGGTGTACCTCTACAGCAACTACCCCGCCGAGTGGATCGAGTGCTATCAGCGCGATGAGTTCTACAAGCAAGACCCTGCCGCACGCGTAAGCCATTGCCAGACCACGCCCGTGCTCTGGACTGACGAGCTGTACCGTGAAGCCCCGCACTTTCGCGAAGTAGCCTGCGAACATGGCCTGCGTCATGGCTGGACGCAGTCGCTGCACGACCTGCAACACAACGAGAGCCAGGTGAGCGTCGCCAGGCCGGCGGGCAGGATAGCGATTGACGAACTCTATGAAAAAGGCGGCAGCGTGCAGTGGCTGTGCCACACCCTGCACGCCGTACTGTGCGAGCACCACCTGAACGCCCTCTGCCCACCCCAGCCAAAAATGAGCGAACGGGAACTGGAAGTGCTGAAATGGTCGGCCGCCGGCAAGACCGCCGCTGACGTCGCCTGCATCCTGTCACTGTCGCAAAGCACGGTGAACTTCCACATCCGCAGCGTGATCACCAAGACCAATGCCGCCAACAAGGCCGGCGCCATCGCTATTGCCGCCCTGCGTGGGTGGATCTGACAGCCATTTCTGCGACCATCGGCAAAGCCCTGTAGAATTGCGCGGCAAAGCCCGTGGCGATCCGCAACGGGCAGATTCGTACCCGAGCCAGACGCCATGCCTTTGTTGACCACCCCCTACGCCGAACTCGACCTGATCCGCCAGCCGGACCAGGCCAACGACCCGCTGCAGGCCTTCGATGCCGCCGACGAGTACCTGCTCGCGCAACTGCATGAGCAGGCGCCTGACGCGAACTGCCGGGTACTGGTGCTCAATGACAGCTTCGGCGCCCTGGCCGCCAGCCTCGCCGGGCAGCTTGCGGTGGTCAGCAGCGGTGACTCGCACCTGGCGCACCTGGCCCTGGAAAAAAACCTCGCCCGCAACGGCAAGCCGTTCGACAGCGTTCCGTTCGTGCCGGCCAGTGAGCCGTGGCAGGGCCCGTTCGACCGGGTACTGGTGCGCGTGCCCAAGACCCTGGCCTTGCTCGAAGAACAACTCATCCGCCTGCAGGGCCACCTGGCGCCCGGCGCGCAGGTGATCGCCGGGGCGATGATCAAGCACTTGCCACGCGCGGCGGGTGACCTGATGGAAAAGTACATCGGCCCGGTACAGGCCTCGCTGGCGCAAAAAAAGGCCCGCCTGCTGACGGCCACCGTTGCCGAGCGCCCGACTGCGCGCTCGCCCTACCCTAGCCGCTATCAGCTCGAATCGCCGGCGCTGGAACTGGTCAACCACGCCAATGTGTTCTGCCGCGATGGCCTGGATATCGGCACCCGTGCGTTTCTCCCGCACCTGCCGCGCAACCTGGGCGCTGCCCGTGTCGCGGACCTGGGCTGCGGCAACGGCGTGTTGGCGATTGCCAGCGCCCTGGACAACCCTGAGGCCCATTACACGCTGGTCGACGAATCGTACATGGCGGTGCAATCGGCACGCGAAAACTGGCAGGCAGCGCTGGGCGAGCGCCCGGCACTGATGCTGGCGGCCGATGGCTTGGCGGGGGTGGAAAAACAATCGCTGGACGTGGTGCTGTGCAACCCGCCGTTCCACCAGCAGCAAGTGGTCGGCGACTTCCTGGCCTGGCGCATGTTCCAGCAGGCCCGCGAGGCATTGGTGGTGGGGGGTGCGCTGTACATCGTCGGTAACCGCCACCTGGGTTACCACAGCAAGCTGGCGCGGCTGTTCCGCGGGGTTGAACAAGTGGCAGCGACGCCGAAGTTCGTGATTCTCAAAGCCCGCAAGTAACAATCTGCGACTGCCTAAATCCAGGCATGCGCAACCCAGGTAGGAGCACCCTTGTGCTGCGAAGAGGCAGGTGACAGCAGCGAAAATCTATGTGCTGCCACTGGCCTCTTCGCAGCACAAGGCTGCTCCTACAAGGAAGGGCTAAACCCTTTTGATCAATGGGTGGTGAGGCCTGCTGCCCCCATGAACAGGCGCATCACATAGGCCGCCACACCCAGGGCCGCCACACTCATTGCCCAGATCAGCACCAGCCAACCCAGGCGCTGCCACAGTGGCTTCTTCTCTTCCAAGCCATGCTTGCCGGTCATCATGCGCGCCTCCTAGTGATAGCCGTCTTCATGGGTCACCTTGCCGCGGAACACGTAGTAGCTCCAGAAGGTGTACCCCAGGATGAACGGCAGGATGAACAACGTACCCACAAGCATGAACCCTTGGCTCTGCGGCGGCGCTGCGGCATCCCAGATCGAGATCGACGGCGGGATGATGTTTGGCCACACACTGATGCCCAGGCCGCTGTAGCCAAGGAAGATCAGCACCAAAGTCAGCAGGAACGGCGTGTAGTTGGCATTGCGCGCGACCGCCTTGAGCAACCCGTAGAAGGTCACCAGCACCAGGATCGGCACCGGCATGAACCAGATCAGGTTAGGCATGCTGAACCAGCGGTCGGCGATTTGCGGGTAGGCGATCGGCGTCCACAGGCTGACGATACCGATCACCACCAGCAGCACCAGCGCCAGCGGCTTGGCCAGGTCATGCATCTGCAATTGCAGCGGCCCTTCGGTCTTCATGATCAGCCAGGTGCAGCCCAGCAGGGTGTAGGCGACGATCAGGCCCAACCCGCTGAACACGCTGAACGGGGTCAGCCAGTCGAGGGTGCCACCGGCATAGTGGCGGTCAACCACCTTGAAGCCCTCGATGAACGCGCCCAGCGCAACGCCCTGGAAGAAGGTCGCGATCAACGAACCCCAAATGAACGCCTTGTCCCAGATGTGCCGCTTGTCATCCTTGGCCTTGAAACGGAACTCGAAGGCCACGCCGCGGAAGATCAAGCCGATCAGCATGAGGATCAGCGGCAGGTACAAGGCTTCGAGCACCACCGAATAGGCCATCGGGAAGGCCCCGAACAGCCCGGCGCCGCCCAGCACCAGCCAGGTCTCGTTGCCGTCCCACACGGGGGCGACGGTGTTCATCATCACATCACGGTCACGCTCGCCCTTGACGAAGGGGAAGAGCATGCCGATGCCCAGGTCGAAACCATCCATCACAACGTACATCATGACGCCGAAGATGATGATCACGGCCCAGATCAGCGGAAGGTCGATACCCATGGCTCAGTTCCCCTTGCTCAGGCTGACGGTGTTGGCCTCATGGCCATCATCGGCGGCGGACAGCGGCCGCGCCGGCGTGCGTTTCTGGCCTGGGCCACCTGAGTTGGGTTCATCCCCCTCGCCCGTCTTCGGCCCTTTGCGCACCAGGCGCATCATGTAGCCGAGGCCGGTGCCGAACAGGGCGAAGTACACCACCACGAACGCCACCAGGGTAAAGCCGAGCTGAACGTAGCTGTGGTTGGAGACCCCTTCGGAGGTGCGCATCAGGCCATACACCACCCACGGCTGGCGGCCGATTTCGGTAGTGAACCAGCCGGCCAGGATGGCGATCAGGCCGGAAGGCCCCATCCACAGGGTCAGGTACAGGAACGGCCTGGAGCTGTAGAGCGTGCCGCGCTTGCGCAGCCACAGGCTCCACAGGCCCACGAAGATCATCAGGAAGCCAAGCCCGACCATGACCCGGAACGACCAGAACACGATGGTCGAGTTGGGCCGGTCCGCTGCCGGGAATTCCTTCATCGCGGGCACTTGCTTGTCCAGGCTGTGGGTCAGGATCAGGCTGCCGAGGGCTGGGATCTCGACCTTGAAGCGCGTGGTCTCGGCTTTCATGTCAGGGATGCCGAACAGGATCAACGGGGTCGGTTCGCCCGGCACGTTCTCCCAATGGCCCTCGATGGCGGCAATTTTGACCGGCTGGTGCTTGAGCGTGTTGAGCCCGTGGAAGTCACCGATCACCGCTTGGATCGGCGCAACGATCAGCGCCATCCACATGGCCATCGACAGCATCTTGCGCACGGCCGGGTTGTCACGCCCGCGCAGCAGGTGCCAGGCCGCCGAGGCGCCAACGAAGAAGGCAGTGGCGACGAACGCGGCCGTGGCCATGTGCATCAACCGGTAGGGGAACGAGGGGTTGAAGATCACCGCCAGCCAGTCCACCGGCACCACGCGGCCATCAATGATCTCGTGGCCTTGCGGGGTCTGCATCCAGCTGTTGGAGGCCAGGATCCAGAAGGTCGAGACCAGCGTGCCGAGCGCCACCATGACTGTGGCGAAGAAGTGCAGGCCGCGGCCGACACGGTTCCAGCCAAACAGCATGACGCCCAGGAAGCCTGCCTCGAGGAAGAACGCCGTCAGCACCTCATAAGTGAGCAAGGGGCCAGTGACGGCGCCGGCGAAATCGGAGAAGCGGCTCCAGTTGGTGCCGAACTGATAGGCCATGACCAGGCCAGAAACCACGCCCATGCCGAAGTTGACGGCGAAGATTTTCGACCAGAAGTGGTAGAGGTCACGGTAGACCTGGTTGTGGGTCCGCAGCCAAAGGCCTTCGAGGACCGCCAGATAGCTCGCCAAGCCAATGGTGATGGCCGGGAACAGGATGTGAAAGGACACGGTAAATGCAAACTGGATTCGGGCGAGATCTAGGGCCTCTAAACCGAACATAGTGCTTCCTCTTCAGATAATCCGGCGTTCGGGCTTGTGGCCCTGGCGCCTACTGCCCCCACGGTATCGAGTGCGGCGAGTTGGAATTGTTCTGTGCAATCGCAGGGATTCCGGCCCAAAGGCCACATCGTCGGCTGATCGTTGCATTTACAACGATTGATCCAGGTCAACGACTGACTGGAAGCATAGTCCTGAATGGCCAGGCGGGCCGTGTGGTTGATTGCCGCGTGACCCGTTGCCCCACCCTCTTTCATAAACCGTGAAAAAGTGCCGATTACGGC
This sequence comes from Pseudomonas sp. ITEM 17296, assembly GCF_028895205.1. Lineage (NCBI taxonomy): Bacteria > Pseudomonadati > Pseudomonadota > Gammaproteobacteria > Pseudomonadales > Pseudomonadaceae > Pseudomonas > Pseudomonas sp. ITEM 17296. The sequence goes on from NZ_WJRS01000031.1 coordinate 35,717, forward strand.
AAACAGTAACTGCTTGTTACAAACAGATGATAATCTGCCGCCCCCTCTACTGCGCCGAGGCCACAGGTTTCCGATGTCCGATTCCGCACCGCAGTTGTTGCGTCATCATCGCCCCTTCATCGCCTTCTGGCTGGCCCGTGTGTTCACCGCCAGCGGCTTCCAGATGCTCACCGTGGCCATCGGTTGGCACCTCTACCAGCTCACCGGCAATGTGCTCGACCTGGGCCTGGTCGGCCTGGTCGAATTTTCCCCGCGCGTGCTGTTCATGCTGCACACCGGGCATGTTGCCGACCGCTATGACCGGCGCAAGGTCGCCGCCCTGTGCCAGAGCCTGCAGGGGTTGATTGCCCTGGCGCTGGCGGTGGGCAGCGCCACCGACAACGTCAGCCGCGAGCTGATTTTCGCCCTGGCCTTCCTGCTGGGCGCGACGCGTTCGTTCGAGATGCCGGCCACCCAAGCCCTGCTGCCCAACGTCGTGCCGCCGGGGTTGTTCCCCCGGGCAGTGGCAGCCTCGGCCTCGGCGACCCAGGCCGCCACCATCGTCGCCCCGGCGGTGGGCGGCTTGCTGTACGCCTTTGGCAGCATCTGGGTGTATGGGCCGACCGTAGGGCTGTACGCCATCGCTTGCGTGCTGACCTTGAGCCTGGACGCGCGCCAGCAAGTGGCCCAACGCGGCCGTGCCAGCCTGGAGTCGCTATTGGCCGGTATTCGCTTTATCCGCAGCCGGCCAGACATTCTCGGGGCCATTTCGCTCGACCTGTTCGCCGTGCTGCTGGGCGGCGCGACCGCGCTGTTGCCGGTGTTCGCCAAGGACATCCTGCTCACCGGCCCCTGGGGCCTGGGCCTGCTGCGCTCGGCACCGGCGGTGGGCGCGTTGCTGATGTCGCTGTGGCTGGCGCGCTTCCCGTTCGAGCGCAAGGTCGGGCGCACCATGTTCACAGCGGTGGGCGTATTTGGCGTGGCGACCATCGCGTTTGGCCTGTCGACGTCGTTCTGGTTCTCGCTGGCGGTGCTGGTGGTGCTGGGTGCGGCGGACATGATCAGCATGGTCATTCGCAGTTCGTTCGTGCAGCTGGAGACGCCAGATGAAATGCGCGGGCGGGTGAGTGCCGTCAACGGCTTGTTCATCGGTGCCTCGAACCAGCTCGGCGAGTTCGAATCGGGGGTCACGGCGCACTGGTTTGGCACAGTGCCGGCGGTGGTGCTCGGTGGCGTGGGCACGCTGGTGGTGACCGGGGTGTGGATAAAACTGTTCCCAACGTTGGCCAAACGCGATCGGTTGCACAGCGGCTGATCACCGGCCCAGGCCCTGCGCGGAGCCTTGTAGGAGCAGCCTTGTGCTGCGAAGAGGCCCTTACTGCCATAAAAAATCGTCTGTCAGACCGGCCTCTTCGCAGCACAAGGCTGCTCCTACACGGTTTTCAGCACAGGCGTTGAGGGTGGCGTGGGTTTGCAAAAATCCCATTCCCCAATGGCCATAGGCCCCCGCCATGCATGCTGGTATGATGCGCGGCTTTTTTCCGCCCCAGATAAAACCACGGCAACCGGTACGGTCTGTGCTTTGCTGATGGGGTCGATACAAATCACGGCGCCGGGGGCGCCTTGGGGAGCGGGCATGCTGGAAAGGCTGTTTCAACTAAAAGCACACAACACCAATGTGCGCACCGAGATTCTTGCGGGCGTCACCACCTTCCTGGCCATGGCCTACATCCTGTTCGTCAACCCGAGCATCCTCGGCGAGACCGGCATGGACAAAGGTGCGATCTTCGTCGCCACCTGCCTGGCCGCGGCCATCGGCTCGACGACCATGGGCCTGATCGCCAACTACCCGATCGCCCTGGCGCCGGGCATGGGCCTGAACGCCTTCTTCACCTACACCGTGGTCCTGCACATGGGCCACACCTGGCAGGTCGCGCTGGGCGCGGTGTTCCTGTCGGCGGTGATGTTCTTCCTGCTGTCGATCTTCCGCATTCGCGAATGGATCGTGAACAGCATCCCACTGCCGCTGCGCTCGGCCATTGCCGCCGGTATCGGCTTGTTCCTGGCGCTGATCGCCCTGCATAACGCAGGCATCGTCGTCGATAACCCGGCCACCCTGGTAGGCCTGGGCGACCTCAAGCAGCCGGCGCCGATCCTCGCCACCCTGGGCTTCTTCCTGATCGTCGGCCTCGAATCGCTGAAGGTTCGCGGCGCGGTGCTGATCGGCATTCTGGCCGTGACCATCGCCGCGATCGCGATGGGCGTGACGCCGTTCGCCGGCGTCGTGTCCATGCCGCCATCGCTGGCACCGACCTTCCTCCAGCTGGACATCGCCGGTGCCTTGGATGTGGGCCTGGTCAGCGTCATCTTCGCCTTCCTGTTCGTCGACCTGTTCGACAACTCCGGCACCCTGATCGGCGTGGCCAAACGCGCCGGCCTGATGGGCAAGGACGGCCACATGCCGAAGATGGGCCGCGCCCTGATCGCCGACAGCACCGCCGCCATGGCCGGCTCGCTGCTGGGCACCTCGACCACCACCAGCTACATCGAATCGGCTGCCGGCGTGAGCGCGGGCGGGCGCACCGGCCTGACCGCCATCGTGGTGGCCGTGCTGTTCCTGCTGGCGCTGTTCTTCGCACCGCTGGCCGGTAGCGTACCGGCCTTCGCCACGGCGCCAGCGCTGCTGTTCGTCGCCGTGCTGATGGCCTCGGGCCTGGCGGAAATAAACTGGGACGACGTCACCGAAGCCGCACCTGTGGTGGTGACCGCCCTGGCCATGCCGCTGACCTACTCGATCGCTAACGGCATCGCCTTCGGCTTCATTTCCTGGACCGCCGTCAAGCTGATCTCGGGTCGCCACCGCGACCTGAACCCGGCCCTGGTGATCCTTTCCATCCTGTTCGTCATCAAGCTGGGCTGGTTCAACGCATGAGTGCTGCTTTCGACCCCTCCTCCTACGCCACCCAGCTGGACGCCAAGGTTGCCCGGCTGCGCGCGCTGCTGGCGCCGTTCGGCGCGCCGGAACCGGCTGTTTTCGACTCGCCGCGCGAGCACTATCGCCTGCGCGCCGAGTTCCGCCTGTGGCGCGAGGACGGCCAGCGCCACTACGCGATGTTCGCCCCGGGCGAGAAGCACAAGGCGATCCTGATCGACGACTTCCCCATCGCCAGCAAGCGCATCAATGACTTGATGCCGCGCCTGAAGGCGGCCTGGCAGGCCAGCGAGGCACTGAGCAATCGCCTGTTCCAGGTGGAGTTCCTCACCACACTGGCCGGCGATGCGATGGTCACGATGTGCTACCACCGCCCGCTGGACGAGGCCTGGGAAGTGGCGGCGCGGCAGTTGGCCGAAGAACTGGGGGTAAGCCTGATCGGCCGCTCCAAGGGCAAGCGCCTGGTGATTGGCCGTGATTACGCGGTAGAGAAACTGGACGTGGCGGGCCGTGTGTTCAGCTATCGCCAGCCGGAAGGCGCGTTCACCCAGCCTAACGGCGCGGTGAACCAGAAGATGCTGAGCTGGGCGTTCGACGCCATGGGCGAGCGCGAGGATGACCTGCTGGAGCTGTATTGCGGCAACGGCAACTTCACCCTGCCACTGGCCACCCGTGCGCGCCAAGTGCTGGCCACCGAGATCAGCAAGACCTCGGTCAATGCTGCGCTGAGCAACCTTGATGAGAACGGTGTGGATAACGTGCGCTTGGTGCGGCTGTCGGCTGAAGAGCTGACCCAGGCGCTGAATGACGTGCGCCCGTTCCGTCGGCTGGAAGGGATCGACCTGAAAAGTTATGCGTTCGGTACCGTGTTCGTCGACCCGCCGCGTGCGGGGATGGACCCGGATACCTGCGAGCTGACCCGGCGCTTCGAGCGGATTCTGTACATCTCGTGCAATCCGGAAACGCTGGCGGCGAACATCGAGCAGTTGCAGGACACACACCGCATCGAGCGTTGTGCGTTGTTTGACCAGTTCCCGTATACCCATCACATGGAAAGTGGAGTTTTGCTGGTTCGGCGTTGATGGGTAGAAATTGGGGCTGCTTTGCAGCCCTTCGCGGCACAAGGCCGCTCCTACAGGGATCACGCGGTCCTTGTAGGAGCGGCCTTGTGCCGCGAAGGGCCGCAAAGCGGCCCCCGTTTCTATCAGAACTCAGAAGTCGAAGAACACCGTCTCCCCTTCCCCCTGAATACGGATATCGAAACGGTACGCCGTCTTCCCATCCACTTCGCAACGCTTGGCAATCAACGTCTCACGGCGCTGCGGCTGCTCGATCAGGTTGAGCACCGGGCACTTGGCGTTGGCTTCGGCTTCATCATCAAAATACAGGCGCGTGTGCAGGTGGATGTTGATGCCACGGGCAAACAGGCTGATGTTGATGTGCGGCGCCATCGGCACGCCGGCCGCGTTCTTCACCACACCCGGCTTCACCGTTTGCACGGTCCACTCACCGGCATCGAAAGTGGTGGCGGTGCGGCCGAAGCTGTTGAAGGCGTTTTCCAGGTTGTATGCATCCTGGTACTGGCCGGCGGCATCGGCCTGCCACAGCTCCAGGAACGAATCGCGCACCAGGTGCCCGTTACCGTCATAGACCTGGCCGATCAACAGGATGTGTTCACCCGGCGCCTCTGGCTTGGCCAGGCGGTTCCAGATTTCCTGGTCGCGGGTCGGGTTGCCGGCCGCTTCCAGGGCCAGGCCGATATGCACGTAGGGGCCGGCAGTCTGCGAAGGGGTTTCCGGCAGCAGTTCGATTGGCATGGCGGGGTCCTCAGCAGTTTTCGAAGTGGGTCTTGCGCTGGCCGCGCAGCACGATATCAAAGCGGTACGCCAGGCAGTCCATCGGGTTGGCGTTGCTCATGTCGAGCTTGGCGATCAACTGCTGCACGGCTTCTGGGTTGGCGATCGACTTGACGATCGGGCACATCGGGATCAGCGGGTCACCCTCGAAGTACAGCTGGGTGATCAGCTTGGTCGCAATCGATGGGCCGCTGATGCCGAAGTGGATGTGCGCCGGGCGCCAGTCGTTCGGGCCGTTGCGCCATGGGTATGGGCCCGGCTTGATGGTGCGGAAGCTGTAGTAGCCGTCGCGGTCGGTCAGGCAACGGCCGACGCCACCGAAGTTAGGGTCCAGCGGTGCCAGGTAGCGGTCGTTCTTGTGGCGGTAGCGGCCACCAGCGTTGGCCTGCCACATTTCCACCAGGGTATTGGGCACGGGCTTGCCGTACTGGTCGACCACGCGACCGGCAACGATGATGCGCTCACCAATCGGCAGGCCACCGTTGTTGAAGTTCAGCAGCAGGTCATGGTCGTGGGCGCCGAAACCCAAGTGGGTGAAGTCCGGGCCGGTGGTTTCGCTGATCGACTGCGGAATGCTGACCAATGCCTGGCGCGGCGAGCGGGCAATGGAGGTCTTGTAGTCGGGGGTCAGGGCTTTGGGGTGCCAGTTGCGATCACGGATCACGAAGCGGCTGGTGTCCTGGGCGGGCATGCCGTTTTCCTCTCTTGGAATTATCTGGACGCCTTGCAGGGCAGGCGGACTTACAGTTTCAGATAAGCCGCGCGGGATGAATACTGAAATCAGCCCTCAGATACATAACCATATGGTTATGGTTTAACACCTTTGTCTGACACCCTCCCCGTTGGTGAACTAATCTTTGTCTTCTTGTTTCACGCTCCGGAGAGCATTCATGGAATGGCGAAAAGGCCGACGCAGCGACAACGTGGTCGATGCCCGAGGTGAAGGTGGCGGTGGTGGCGGCATGCGCTTCGGCGGCGGCAAGGGCCTCGGGCTGGGGGCGATCCTGCTGATCGTGGGCATTGGCTGGCTGACCGGGCAAGACCCGCTGCAGATACTCGGCCAGCTCACCGGGCAGATGACCCAGCAGCAGCAACAGGCGCCCAGTGGTGCAGGCGGCAAGGCGCCGCCAGCCAATGACCAGCAGGCCGACTTCGTCGCCTCGGTGCTGGGTGACACGGAAGACACCTGGAAAGCACTGTTCTCCCAGGCGGGCAAGCAGTACCGCGACCCCAAACTGGTGCTGTTCAGCGGCCAGGTCAACTCGGCCTGCGGCTTCGCTTCGGCGGCCGTCGGCCCGTTCTATTGCCCGGCCGACCAGCGGGTGTACCTGGACATGTCGTTCTTCCGCGAGATGGAAACCCGTTTCGCGGCTGCGGGTGACTTTGCCCAGGCCTACGTCATCGCCCACGAGATCGGCCACCACGTGCAGACCCTGCTCGGCGTGTCGGCCAAGGTCGATGCCGCCCGCCGCAATGGCCAGCGCATGGAAGGCGACAACGGCTTGCTGGTGCGCCAGGAGCTGCAGGCCGACTGCCTGGCAGGGGTGTGGGCCTACCAAGCGCAAAAACGCCTGAACTGGCTGGAGCCGGGTGACGTCGAAGAAGCGCTGAACGCGGCCAATGCCATCGGTGATGACCGCCTGCAGCAAAAAGGCCAGGGCCGCGTGGTGCCCGACTCCTTCACCCACGGCACCTCGGCGCAGCGTGTGCGCTGGTTCAAGGCGGGGTTTGCCGAGGGCGAAGTGAACAGCTGCGATACCTTCAGTGCCCGTAACCTCTGACACGCCTGGGGCTGCCTGGCAGCCCCAGCCTCACCCTAACGACAAGTTACAAATCTGCTGAAAAAGCGTTTCAGCTTCCCTGATCATTGCCGATAACCCCTGCACGAATCAGCGGGCATCCAGAACAACAACGCCTTGCGATCGACGATCAAGAGAGCGAAAACAACTTCTGGAGTGCGTGCATGAACAGCTGGTTTGCCAACATCAGCGTCAACCTCAAACTCGGCCTGGGCTTCGGCCTGGTGCTGATCCTCACCGGCCTGCTGGCCCTGACCGGCTGGACCAGCCTGGGCAGCCTGATCGACCGCAGCAACTGGATGAGCGATATCAGCCAGCTCAACAAAGATCTGACTGACCTGCGCATCGCCCGCCTGCAGTACATGATTGCCAACGGCGATGATGCGGCGGCGGCCAACACGCTGAACAAGCTCGATGCGTTCAGTAACCAGCAACAACGCCTGGTCAGCACGTTCAAGAGCCCGGACAACGTCAAGCTGCTGCACGAACTGGGGCAGACCATCAGCCAGTACAAGGTCTCGCTGGCCACCATGCGCACGGGCTACAACGCCACACGGGCCGCGCGTGATGCCATGAATGCGTCGGGCGCCAAGGCCGACCAGGCCATGGACGCCCTTAGCCAGGAAGTCATGGCACGCCCCGAAACCGACAGCGTGCGCCTGGCCCAGTATCAGCTGATCAGCAAGGCCCGCCAGCAACTGCTGCAGGTGCGCGTCGACGTGCGCGGCTACATGGCCGATAACAGCGCGACCAATGAACAGGCCGCCCTGCGCCAGCTCGAAGCGGCGCTGGCCGAGGCCGACAACCTCAAGCGCCGGCTGCCGGCCGCCGACGCGCGTCTGCAGCAGTTCGAACAGTCAGTGCTGGCCTACCGTGACGCCGTGCGCCAGTTCCGTGATGCGTTGGCCAGCATTACCAGCGCGCGCGCTGAAATGACTGTCCAAGGCGCCGACATCGTCAAGACCAGCGACGCGCTGTACAAAATCCAGCTGGAGCGCCGCGACATCGAGAGTGCGCAGGCCCGTAGCCTGCAGGCCATCGCGACCTTGCTGGCGTTGCTGGTCGGCGTACTGGCCGCGGTACTCATCACCCGGCAGATCACCCGCCCGCTGCAGGAAACCTTGCAAGCGGTAGAGCGCATCGCGGGCGGCGACCTGACGCACGACCTGCGCGTCACCCGCCGTGATGAACTGGGCGTATTGCAACAGGGCATCGCCCGCATGGGCACCACCCTGCGCGAGCTGATCAGCGGCATCCGCGACGGTGTCACCCAGATCGCCAGCGCTGCCGAAGAGCTGTCGGCGGTCACCGAGCAAACCAGCGCGGGGGCCAACAGCCAGAAAGTCGAGACCGACCAAGTCGCCACTGCAATGCACGAAATGGCGGCCACGGTTCAGGAAGTCGCGCGCAACGCCGAGCAGGCCTCGCATGCCGCCACCGGTGCCGACGACGAAGCCCGCGCGGGTGATCAGGTGGTCGGTGAGGCGATCAGCCAAATCGAACGCCTGGCCGAAGAAATGCACCGCTCCACCGAGGCCATGAACCTGCTGCAACAGGAAAGCCAGAAGATCGGCAGCGTGATGGACGTGATCAAGTCGGTAGCCGACCAGACCAACCTGCTGGCACTCAACGCCGCGATCGAAGCGGCCCGTGCCGGCGAGGCGGGCCGTGGCTTTGCCGTGGTCGCTGACGAGGTGCGTGGGTTGGCCCAGCGCACGCAGAAGTCCACCGAAGAGATCGAAGAGCTGATTGCCAGCCTGCAGCACGGCACCCAGCAAGTGGCAACGGCCATGCAGGGTAGCCGGACCCTGACCGACAGCAGTGTCGAACTGGCGCGCAAGGCCGGTGCCTCGCTGGAAAGCATCACCGGCACGGTGTCGAGCATTCAGTCGATGAACCAGCAGATTGCGGCGGCGGCGGAAGAGCAGAGCGCGGTGGCCGAAGAAATCAGCCGGAGCATTCTGAATGTGCGGGATGTGTCCGAGCAGACGGCAGCGGCCAATAACGAGACGGCGGCGTCCAGCGTTGAGCTGGCGCGGTTGGGCGGGCAGTTGCAGATGCTGGTGAGCCAGTTCCGCGTTTGATTCAACCACGGCGGGCGCACACTCCGTGCGCCAAACCCAGGTAGGAGCAGCCTTGTGCTGCGAAGAGGCCAGTGGCAGCACCGCAGATTTACTGGGCTGCCACTGGCCTCTTCGCAGCACAAGGCTGCTCCTACACAGGTGCGATCGTTATTTGACGATAATCCCCACCCCACGCCCACGCGGATCGGACGCCGTTTCCAGCTTGTCCCCGTTCACCCGGATCGCCTGGATATCGCCCATCTCCCAGCCCTGGTCCTCCAGCACATACCCCATTTTCTTCAAGTCATCCGCCACCGCGCCGGTCAGCGGTGCATAGCTGTCGAAGTAGATAGTGTCTTTAGGCAGCAACTGATGGTGCACACGCTGCGCCGCTACCGCCTTTTCCAGCGGCATGTCGTAGTCGTACAGGTTGTTCATCACCTGGAAGATCGAGGTGAAGATGCGCGAGCCACCTGGCGTACCGATCACCAGCTCAACCTTGCCATCGCGGGTCATCAGGCTCGGGCTCATGGATGACAGCATGCGCTTGCCCGGCTCGATGGCGTTGGCATCCCCGCCGACCACACCAAAGGCATTGGCCGCACCCGGCTTGGCGCTGAAGTCGTCCATCTCGTCGTTGAGCAGGAAGCCGGCGCCCTTGACCACCACGCCACTGCCGTAGTCGAGGTTGAGGGTGTAGGTGTTGCTGACCGCGTTGCCCTGTTTGTCGACGATGGAGAAGTGCGTGGTCTGGTGCGGCTCCAGCCCCGGCTTGACGTCATCGGTGACCGAAATGGCCTTGGGGTTGACCTGCGCGGCGCGCTTGGCCAGGTAATCCTTGGCAATCAACTGATCGACCGGCACCTTGGTGAAGGCCGGGTCGCCCAGGTAGTCGGCACGGTCGGCAAACACGCGCTTCTCGATCTCGGCAAGCAGGTGAATGTACTGCGCCGAGTTGTGCGCCACGCCCTTGAAGTCTGCCGCGCGGTCTTCCTTGATGCCCAGCAACTGGGCCAGGGCAACACCGCCGGAGCTTGGCGGCGGCGCGGTGTAGACCACGTTACCGCGCCAGCTCAAGGCCATCGGCTCACGCCAGACCGCCTTGTAGTCCTTGAGGTCTTGCTTGGTGATCAGGCCTTTGTCGGCCTGCATCTGCGCCACCAGCAGGTCGGCGGTCTTGCCCTGGTAGAACTCGCTTACGCCCTTGTCGGCAATGCGCTCGAGGGTCTGGGCCATTTCTGGCTGTTTGAACAGTTCGCCGACCTTCATGTTGCCGAAGTAGTCGTTGAAGTTGGTCGCCGTCTTGAACAGGCCTTGGGCATCGTTGCGGTACTGGTACTGTTTTTCGGCAATCTTGAAACCGTTTTTGGCATAGCCGATGGCCGGCGTCAGCAGCTCGCTCCACGGCAACTTGCCGAACTTCTGGTGCGCCTCCCACAGGCCCATCACCGTGCCGGGCACACCCGCTGCCCGCACACCGACCAGGCTGAGGTTCTCGATCACCTCGCCTTTGTCGTCCAGGTACATGTTGCGGCTGGCTGCCTTGGGCGCCACTTCGCGGTAGTCGAGGAAGTAGGGCTTGCCGTCGACGAACAGGGTCATGAAGCCACCGCCGCCGATGTTGCCGGCCTCTGGATAGGTCACCGCCAGGGTGAATGCCGTGGCCACGGCGGCGTCCACGGCGTTGCCGCCTTTTTTCAGGATATCGGCGGCAACCTGTGCACCATATTGATCGGGCGCAGCCACCGCGCCACCTTCCAGGGCGGCTGCATAGGCCGAGGAACAGGTCAGGATCGCGGCTCCGAGGGCCATGGTCGGGAACAGGACAATACGCATGACACTTCCTTGGTGTTGTTTTTGTTGATCACTCAGTAAGGCCGAAGCGTGTCGACTGTGCAATCCAACGTAGGAAGTTTCGCCGCCTTTGGGCAGGATGTGTCGCGTTCAGGCAACTCAGCAGGCGTACATCGCCAGCTTGCGCTGGATAAAATCGAGGAAGCACTGGATGCGCAGCGCCAACTGAGTGTTGCGGTAGTACACCGCATGGATCGGCTGGCGATAGCCGTTGTTGGCGTCACCCAGCAGCACCTGCAGGCGGCCGCTGCGGATGTCTTCGTGGGTCATGAAATGCGACAGGCTGACGATGCCCTCCCCGGCCAGCGCCAGCTGGCGCAGGGTTTCGCCGCTGGAGGCGATCAGCGCGGGGCGGATCGCCCAGCGGTCGCCCTGGGCATGACGCAAGGGCCAGTGGTTGAGCGACTCGGGCTGGCTGAAGCCGAGCAAGCAGTGGTTGGCCAGGTCTTCGACGCGCTGCGGGGTGCCGTGGCGTTCCAGGTAGGCGGGGCTGGCCAGCACCTGCACCGGGCTGCACCCCAGGTTGCGGGCGTGCAGGCTGGAGTCGGCCAGCTCGCCGATACGGATCGCCACATCGGTGCTCTGTTCGAGCAGGTCGATGATCAGGTCGTCGGTGTTGAGCTCAAGCTCGATGCCGGGGTACTGGCGGCGGAACTCGCCGATCCAGGGCAGGATGGCGTGCAGCATGAACGGCGCGGCGGCGTTGATGCGAAGGCGCCCGGTGGCGGTCTGGTGGTTCATCGACAGGCGCTCTTCCATCGCGTCCATCTGTTCCAGGATCAGCCGCGAGCGCTCAAGAAAGAAGCGGCCTTCTTCGGTCAGGTCCATGCGCCGGGTGGTGCGGTTGACCAGAGTGGTGCCGAGCTTGGCCTCCAGGCGCGACAAGGTGCGGCTGACGGCTGACGGGGTCTGGCCCACCTGCTCGGCAGCAGCAGAGATCGAACCGCAGTCGATCACAGCGACGAATACCTGGAGTTCTTCGGATCGGGTTTTCACGCGCTTGGCCTTGGCTGGAGTGTGCCGTGATTCATAGCGGGTCGGTGGGGTCTGTGCAAGGGGGGCCGCTGCGCGGCCCAATCGCTGGCAAGCCAGCTCCCACAGGGTTCGGGTTGTCGTCGAACGCACTGTGGGAGCCGGCTTGCCGGCGATTGGGCTGCGCAGCAGCCCCTTTCACAGGCAACTTACACAGCTTTGCCAAATACCTTATCCAGGTGCGCTTCATACGCTGCCAATGCCGCTGGCACATCCGGGCGCTTCATCACATCCACCGCCAGGAAGGTCGGCAAGCCGGTCATGCCAAGGAACTGGTTAGCCTTGTGGAACGGGAAATACACGGCGTCCACACCCTTGCCCTCGAAGAAATCGCTGGGGTCGTCAAACGCCTGCTGCGGGGCGTTCCAGGTCAGCGACAACATGTACTGCTTGCCCTGGATCAGGCCACCGCTGCCGTACTTCTGCGAGGCATCCGAACGGGTCCGGCCGTCGTTGGCGTACAGGCTGCCATGGCCTTCGGTGAAGACGTCATCGATGTACTTCTTCACCGTCCACGGTGCGCCCATCCACCAACCGGGCATCTGGTAGATCACCACGTCGGCCCAGAGAAACTTCTCGACCTCTTCCCGCACATCGTAGCCGCCATCGATGAAGGTCTGCCGCACGTCGAAACCGGCACGGTCCAGGTGCGCGAGGGCCGCTTCGTGCAGGGTCGCGTTAAGGCGGCCATCGGAGTGAGCGAACTGTTTACCACCGTTGAGCAGAAGGATGTTTTTCATGCTGGCCTCGATTTGGCGATGTCGATCCGAGGGCGTGCTGCCTGGATCGAGTCAAATTGGATGACCGGCAGATTAGAGACTCAACGGCAGGGGAAACAGCGGCCATGAGTCAAAATACAATTGCCTTCAAATCACGAATGGCCAGCTAATTATTGCCTTAGAATCGGTTCATCATTCACCAGCGAGTAGCGATCCATGAGCGAGCAGTACGCTTTTATCCTCAAAGCCAAGACCCGCCCGGAAATGGCCGAAGCCTTCGAAACCCTGTTCCGCGCCTATGTCGAACCCAGCCGCCTGGAACCGGGGTGCATCGAGTACCACATGCTGCGCGACAAGGCCGACCCCAGCCTGTTCGTGTTCTACGAAGTGTGGGCGGACAAAGCTGCACTGGATGTGCACTCGGCCCTGCCGCACATGGTCGCGTTCTTCGAAAAGCGCATGGACTACCTGGAGCGCGAGTTCGATATCCAGTTGATCGACATGCTCAGCGCCTCGTCTGCTAACCGTTGATCAGCAGATGGCCGCCGAGCACGGCCAAGCCAATGAAGAAGCAGCGTTTGAACAGCGCGGCACTGATGCGCTGACGCAACCACTGCCCCGCCAGCATGCCCACCAGTGCTGGCGCCAGCATCAGCAATGAAGCACCTAGCGCCTGGCCGCCCAAGGCATCTTGCCCAGCCAGGCCCAAGGCCAGCGCCAGGGTCGAGACCGTAAACGACAGGCCCAAGGCCTGGATCATCTCGTCGCGGTTCAGGCCAAGGCTTTGCAGGTACGGCACTGCCGGCATCACGAATACCCCGGTAGCGGCCGTGACTACGCCCGTCACCAACCCGCACAGCGGCCCCAGCCACCCTTCCCGCGCTTGCGCCACGCGCAACCCTGGGCCCATCAGCCCATACACCGCATACACCAGCAACGCGGCGCCCAGCGCATGCGCGGCCCACGCGCCACTGTTGATGCCCAGCCATGCGCTGCCAACCAGGGTGCCGACAAAGATCATCACCAGCATCGGCCCCAGGCGACGCAGCAGCACCCGCAGATGACCACCGGCAGCCAGCTGCCAGAGGTTGGTGAGTGTCGACGGCACGATGAGTAAAGCGGCAGCCTGCGCAGGCGGCATAGCCAGGCCCAGCAGGCCCATGGCGATGGTCGGCAAGCCGAGGCCGATGACGCCTTTGACGGTGCCGGCCAGCAGAAAGGTGATGACCACCAGCAGTGTCAGTGCCGGGCCAATGTGTTGATAGAACGCGATCAAGGTATTCATAGGGCCATGATGGCGTGCGCCAGGCTGGCTGAAAATCTGCCATATACTCAGCCTGACTATTGCCAGGACAGAGGCACATGCATTTCGACCTGATCGACCTCGCGCTTTTCCGGCACACCCTGGAATGCGGCAACATCACTGCCGGCGCCCGGCGCAGCCATCTGTCGCTGCCGGCTGCCAGTGCGCGCATCCGCGCGATGGAAGCGTCCCTGGGCACGCAATTGCTAGCGCGCAATCGCCGCGGCGTACAACCGACGCCTGCCGGGCAGGCGCTGTTGCAGCATGCCCGCCTGATCGCGCAGCAAGTGGAGCGCCTGCAATTCGACCTGAGCCAGTACGCCCAGGGGCTGCAGGGCCAGGTGCGGCTGTTGTGCAACACTGCGGCGCTGACCGAGTACCTGCCCGAATTGCTGGCCAGTTATCTGGCACAGAACCCCGGGGTCAGTGTCGATGTCCAAGAGCTGCCAAGCTTGCGCATCGTGCAGTCGATTACCCAAGGCATCGCCGACCTGGGGATCATTTCGACTGCGGCGCCCAGCGAGCATTTACAGACCCTGCCCTTTCGCGATGACCCACTGGTGTTGGTGACCCCCCTTGCGCATCCGCTGGCGTTACACCCTGCGCCAAGCTTCATCGACAGCCTGGCCCATGGTCATGTCGGGCTGGGAGCAGACAGCGCATTGGCCTTGTACCTGGAGGAACAGGCCCTGCGTGAAGGCTTGCGGATGCGCGTACGGGTACGAGCCGATGGCTTCGATGGGGTGCTGCGCATGGTCGCGGGGGGCGCCGGGGTCGGCGTTGTGCCCTTGGCTTCGGTGCAACGCTGGCAAGGGCTGTTGCCGCTGAACTGGGTGGCGCTTCGCGAGGACTGGGCCAACCGCCAATTGATGGTGTGCGCGCGGGACTTTGCAGCGTTGCCCGGCTATGCGGCGGGCTTGGTCAAGCGCTTGGCAGGCTGAGGCTACCTTCGCCCAATGCACGTTTTTTGTAGGAGCGGCCTTGCGTCGCGAAAGGGCTGCGAAGCGGCCCCAGCAATATCTGCGAGGACCCTGAAATCTGGGGCCGCTCCGCGCCCCGTTCGCGACGCAAGGCCGCTCCTACACGAATAGGCGTAAATCTGCTCCGGCGCTTGCGGCCACTGGGGCTCTTTGCCCACAATCACGCTGCACCACGAAAAGGAGTTCCAAGTGCCCTCGATCTACCAGCTCAAACCCCGCTTCCAGGCCTTGCTCCGGCCCGGCGTCAAGCGCCTCTACGACCGTGGCGTCACCGCCAACCAGGTCACCGTCGTCGCCGCCTTGGTCGCGGTCCTGCTGGGCCTGCTGCTGGCCGGGTTCAGCCACATCACCTGGCTGTTCATCCTGATTCCGCTGTGGATGTTGCTGCGCATGGCGCTCAACGCCGTGGACGGCATGCTAGCGCGGGAATTCGGCCAGCAATCCAGGCTCGGTGCCTACCTCAACGAACTGTGCGACGTGATCGCCGACGCCGCGCTGTACTTGCCATTCGCCCTGCTGGCTGGCGTGTGGCCCAGCCTGGTGGTGCTGGTGGTGCTGAGTGCGACGTTTAGCGAATACGCCGGCGTCATGGGCCCGCTGGCAGGCGCCTCGCGCCGCTACGACGGGCCGATGGGCAAGAGCGACCGGGCATTCGCCTTTGGCGTACTGGGCACCGGCGTTGCGTTCGGCCTGCTCAACGCCACCTGGCTCAACGGCCTCTTGCTGGTCATCTTCGCGCTCTCGCTCTATACCCTCTACAACCGGGTTCGCCAAGGGCTGGTTGAAGCCCGCTGAGCCCATCGCCGCCGGACAAGGATTCTCGCCATGCGCCAAGCGCAATCGCTGCATTTCTCTACCCATGATGGTGTCGAGTTGCACTACCGTCATTGGCCCGCGACACGCAATGAACACCAGCCGCGCCGCGCCGTGGTGATGTTCCACCGTGGCCACGAACACGGCGGGCGCATGGCCCACCTGGCCGACGAACTGGACATGCCGGGCTACGATTTCTTCGCCTGGGATGCCCGCGGCCACGGCCAGTCGCCGGGCGCCCGCGGCGACAGCCCAGGGTTTGCCACCAGCGTGCGCGACGTGCAGACCTTCATCGAGCATCTGCAGACCGTGCACGGCATCGCCGAGCACGACATGGTGGTGCTGGCGCAAAGCGTCGGCGCCGTGCTGATCGCCACCTGGGCCCACGACTACGCGCCCAAGGTACGCTGCCTGGTGCTGGCCTCGCCGGCGTTCAAGGTCAAGCTGTATGTGCCCTTCGCACGGCCCGGCCTGAAGTTGCTCAAGGCCGTGCGCGGCAACTTCTTCGTCAACAGTTACGTCAAGCCGCGCCTGCTTACCCATGACCCCGAGCGGGTCATGTCGTACGTGGCCGACCCGCTGATTAGCCGGCCGATTTCGGTGACCATGCTGCTGGGCCTGTACGAAGCCGCCGACCGTGTGGTGGCTGACGCCCAGGCTATTCAGGTACCGACACAATTGCTGGTTTCTGGCGCGGACCTTGTGGTCGAGCGCAAACCGCAGGAGCGCTTTTTCGAGCGCCTGGGCAGTGCACGCAAAGAAATGCACATCCTCCCGGGCTTTTTCCATGACACCCTCGGTGAACGCGACCGCGCCCATGCGCTGAAGCGCATCGAGCGCTTCGTCGCACACTGCTTCGACAGCCCTGTTACCGCGCCTTCGCTGCTCGATGCCGACAAGGTCGGCGCCAGCTGCGCCGAAGCCGAAAGCCTGGCCGCGCCCTTGCCACGCAACTCGCCCCGCGACCTCTACTGGCGCGCCACCCGTGCAAGCCTGCGCCTGGGCAAAGGGCTGGCCGAGGGCGTGAAGCTGGGGTTTGACACCGGCTTCGACTCTGGCAGCACCCTCGACTACGTCTACCGCAACCAACCGACGGGCAAAGGCAAGCTGGGCCGCATGGTCGACCAGAACTACCTCAACGCCATCGGCTGGCGCGGCATTCGCCAACGCAAACTGCACGTCGAAGAACTGCTGCGCGAGGCCATTGCCCGCCTGCGCGCCGAACAGCGGCCGGTGCATATCGTCGACATCGCCGCCGGCCACGGCCGTTACATCCTCGAAGCCTTGGAGGAACTCGAACAACGGCCGGACTCCATCCTGCTGCGCGACTACAGCGAACTGAACGTGCAACAAGGCAGCGCATTGATCGCCGAAAAAGGCCTGGCCGAGGTTGCTCGCTTCGTCCAGGGCGATGCCTTCGACCGCGCCAGCCTCGCGGCGCTGCAGCCAGGGCCTACGCTGGCCGTGGTGTCTGGCCTGTACGAACTGTTCCCCAGCAACGCGTTGGTGAGCAATTCCCTGGCCGGCCTTGCCGATGCCGTCGAAGCAGGCGGTTACCTGGTCTACACAGGGCAACCTTGGCACCCTCAACTGGAGATGATCGCGCGTGCCCTGACCAGCCATCGTGGCGGCGAGGCGTGGGTGATGCGCCGGCGCAGCCAGGCAGAGATGGACCAACTGGTCGAGGCGGCGGGCTTCCGCAAGCTGGCCCAGCGCATCGACGAATGGGGCATCTTCAGCGTCAGCCTGGCGCAACGGGTGCGTGAATGAACCCAACGCGTGAGCCCGGGCTGATTCGGCGGGGCGTGTTCTGGCTGTTGCTGCTGGGGCCGTTCTTCTTCCTCAGCTATGGGCTGGTGAACACCCACACCGCCAGCCGCAGTGATGTCGGCAGCCTGGTGTTCGGCTGGGAGCACGGCATGCCGCTGTGGCCCTGGACGATCATCCCCTACTGGTCGATCGACCTGCTGTACGGGTTGTCCTTCCTGCTGCCACGCACGCGCCAGGAGATGGACCGGCATGCCCTGGCGCTGCTCACGGCACAGGTGATCAGCGTCAGTTGCTTCCTGCTCTGGCCGCTGCGGTTCACCTTCGAACGGCCAGAAATGGCTGGGCTGTTCGGCTGGCTGTTCGATGTGCTGATGGGCTTCGACAAGCCTTACAACCAGGCGCCTTCGCTGCACATCGCGTTGCTGGTGATCATCTGGACGGTGTTCGCCCGGCACGTGCACCGCCAGCCCTGGCGCTGGGTGATGCATGGCTGGATGGCGTTGATCGGCGTGTCGGTGCTGACCACCTGGCAGCATCACTTCATCGACGTGCCCACCGGCGCATTGGCAGGGTTTGTCTGCTTATGGCTATGGCCGTGGCAAGGTCGCCTGCCATGGCAGCAGGCCCGCCTTGCGCACGATGGCAAATGCCAGCGGCTGGCGCTGTGTTATGGCGTTGGGGCCTTGCTGTGTGCGGGGCTGGCTTACGCGGTGGGCGGTGCCGGGTTGTGGCTGTCATGGCCAGCCGTGGCGCTGTTGTGGGTGGCACTGAACTACGGCTTGTTCGGCGCGGGTGGTTTTCAGAAGGGCGCCGATGGGCGCTTGTCCAGCGCCGCGACCTGGCTGCTGCTGCCCTATCTGATCGGGGCGTGGATCAATTCCAGGGTATGGACACGGCGCCATCCGCAGGCGGATGAGGTGTGTGACGGGGTATTCCTGGGGCGGATTCCTGGCCGTGGTGAGGGCGCGCAGTTCGCTGCCATCGTCGACCTTTGCGCCGAGCTGCCGTGCCGCACTGGGGCCGCTCTCACCGCTCAGAACTACCGCTCGCTTCCCACCCTGGACCTGATCGTGCCCGACAGCAACCTGTTGCACGAAGCTGCAAACGCTATCGAGCAGTTGCGCCAGCAAGGCCCTCTGCTGGTCTGTTGCGCCCTGGGATATTCGCGCAGCGCCAGCGCCGTGGCGGCCTGGCTGGTACTCACGGGGCGCTGCACAAATGCCGACCAAGCTGAACAGCGGATACGCAGCGCACGCGCTGGCGTGGTCTTGCACGCGGCCCATCGACAGGCCCTGCAACAACTTGGCGCACAGCGATGAACCTGCAACTGACTGCCAGCCTACTGGCCCGGGGCCGCCAGCTGGAGCGCCTGTCGGACGGCATCACGCTGCTCGCCCTGGGCGTTGGCCTGGCGCCCTTGCTGGGCGCCGCGTTGCCGCCACTGGGCAGCCTGCTGTGCGCGCTGCTGCTGGCGATCGGCGTGCTGCACAAGTATTGGGCCATCCGCGTGGCCCTGGACGCCGAACTGTTCGCCCACCTTGGCGCCAGCCAAGACCTACCTGCAGACACGCAAGCGCTGGACCGTGCCTTGTTCGACCTCAACCTGAAACCGCACGCCAAGGATAGCCGCGACTGGCCCGCTCGCAGCCAAGCCGCATTAGCCCTGCTGCGCCGCCAAGCCGTGTGCCTGGGCCTGCAACTGTTGCTGGCCTTGGCTACCCTGCTGACACTGCCCTTTACCGGATGACCACCGCCCCATGCTTGCGACCTTGACCGCTTTCGTCATCACCTCGGCCGCCCGGCTGATCACTGGCGCCCGTGCGTTATGGCTCGGCTGCACGCCGCAGCCGGTGCAACGCCTGTACTTCGCCAACCACAGCAGCCACGGCGACTTCGTGCTGCTCTGGGCCTCGCTGCCAGAACCTTTGCGCAGGCGCACCCGCCCGGTGGCCGGGGCCGACTACTGGGCGAAGCCCGGTATTCGCGACTTTCTCATCCGCAAGGTGTTCAACGGCGTCTTGATAGACCGCCAGCGCGCAGAGGGCCAAGGCAGCCCTCTGCAGCCGATTCTTGAGGCCGTTGCACAGGGCGATTCGTTGATCTTCTTCCCGGAAGGCACCCGCAACCTGGGCGATGAGCCGCTCATGCCATTCAGAAGCGGCCTGTACCATTTGGCTGCGGCCAACCCCGACGTCGAGTTGGTGCCGGTGTGGATCGCCAACCTCAACCGGGTCATGCCCAAGGGCCGCGCCCTGCCATTGCCGCTGTTGTGTACGCTGAGCTTTGGCGAACCTCTCCACCTGCTGGCTGATGAAAACAAGCAGGCCTTTCTCGAGCGGGCCAGCCAGGCCCTGCTGAACCTGGCGCCGAAGGATGCCTGACATGGACGACAATACCCTTTCGCTGTTCGCCGGCATCGGCGCCCTGCTGCTGCTCGCCAGCGTGATCGGCCGCCTGCTCAAGTGGCGTGCCGGCCCCGCGCCGCATGCGGTGATCGACAACCTCAACGCCCGCATCAACGCTTGGTGGGTGATGGTGCTGGTGATCGGCATCGCCTTCCTGTTCGGCAAGTACGGCGTGATCGTGCTGTTCTACGGCGTGTCGTTTTATGCGCTGCGCGAGTTCATGACCCTCACCCCGACCCGGCGCAGCGACTACCCGGCGTTGGTGGCGGCATTCTATGTGGCGCTGCCGGTGCAGTACGTGCTGATCGCCATGGACTGGTATGGCTTGTTCAGTATTTTCATCCCGGTGTATCTGTTTTTGCTGCTGCCGATCCTTGCCAGTTTCGGCGGCGACACCACGCGCTTTCTCGAGCGCGCATCAAAGGTGCAATGGGGGCTGATGATCGCGGTGTATTGCGTGTCTTCGGTGCCCGCGCTGATGACCCTCGATATCCCCGGGTTCGAGGGCCGCAACCTGCTGCTGATCGCCTGGCTGATCCTCGTGGTGCAAATCAGCGACGTGCTGCAATACGTGTGCGGCAAGCTGTTCGGCAAACGCAAGGTGGCGCCCAACCTGTCGCCCTCGAAAACCCTCGAAGGCCTCGTCGGTGGCGTGGCACTGGCCACACTGATCGGCGCCCTGCTGTGCTGGATTACCCCGTTCAACTTCTGGCAGGCGGCACTGATGGCCCTGACTGTGAACGCCATGGGCTTCTTCGGCGGGCTGGTCATGTCGGCGATCAAGCGTGACCGCGGGGTGAAAGACTGGGGGCACATGATCGAAGGCCACGGCGGCATGCTCGATCGGATGGACTCGGTGTGCTTTGCGGCGCCGGTGTTTTTCCACTTTGTGCGGTATTGGTGGGCTTGAGAAAGATGCGCCTCTTAGCAGGTAAACCTGCCCCCACAGGTGCAACGCCAATCCCTGTGGGAGCGGGTTTACCCGCGAAGAGGCCGGCCCAGCCGACCCATAGCTCAGCCTTGTAACCCCTGCGCCGCATCATCCAGCAATGCTTTGGCCATACCACTCAGGTAGTGCGCCGCCCACATCAAGTTGCCCCCGCCCTGCTCCGCCAGGGCCGACTCCAGTGTCAGAGCTGCCGCTGATCCACATAGCGCAGTCAGGCACCTGGACGTCGAGCCCAGGCAACTGCGGCGCGGCCAATGGCCCTATGGTGTCGAGTCATTCAGCCAGTCACCAGGAGTTGTGCCATGTCCGATTTCATCACCGTCCTGCGCGAAACCTGCCCGACGCCGGTCGTGGACGCCACCAAGTGGAAGCGCATCGGCGGCGATCCGCACACCGTCAACCTGAACGCCTACCTGTCGGCCGACGGCAGCAAGATCATGGGTACCTGGATCTGCACCCCGGGCAAGTTCGAGGTCAACTATGACAAGTGGGAGTTCTGCCACTTCCTCGACGGCTACTGCATCATCACCCCTGAAGGCGAAGAGCCGAAGCACCTGAAGGCCGGTGATGTATTCGTGATCGAACCTGGTATGAAAGGCACCTGGGAAGTGGTCGAAACCGTGCGCAAGTACTTCGTGTTCGCCTGATTCCTTAGGCTGCAAATCCCCCTGTAGGAGCAGCCTTGCGCTGCGAAAGGGCCAAACCAGGCATAGCAATTGTGTTGCCTTGGCTGGCCTCTTCGCAGCACAAGGCTGCTCCTACAAGAGGATTCAGGCCAGCACATTCTGGGCAAAAAAAATCGCGGAGCAGGTGCCCTTCCCTCTGGTGCGCAGTTACAGAGGGAAGGCCGCCTGGCCCGCGATGAAATACACCTCGCTCGTCAATCCTGCTTGCGGTACCCCTCGACGATGGCCGAGAAGTCTTTACCACCCTCCCCGCGCAGGCTCATTGCCTGATACAGCTGCTGTGCCACGGCACCTAGAATCACCGGCTGGTGCGCCTGGCGTGCAGCTTCGGTAGCCAGCCCCAAGTCTTTGAGCATCAATTCGGCGCCAAAGCCGCCGGTGTAACCGCGTGAGGCCGGTGCGGTCTCGATGATGCCAGGCCACGGGTTGTATGTGTCCGAACTCCAGCAACGCCCGGTCGAGCTGTTGATGATGCCGGCCAGCACCTTGGTGTCGATGCCCAGTGCGTTACCCAGGGCCATGGCCTCTGACACGCCGATCATCGAGATGCCCAGCAGCAGGTTGTTGCAGATCTTGGCGATCTGCCCTGTGCCGACCTCACCACAGTGCACGATGTTGCGGCCCATCTGCTCCAGCACCGGTTTGAGCGTGGCAAACAGCTCGGCACTGGCACCGACCATGAAGGTCAGGGTGCCGGCCGCCGCGCCGCCCGTACCTCCGGACACCGGCGCATCGCCCATGTCGACGCCCTTGGCCGCTGCGGCCTTGGACACCTCGCGGGCGGTCTGCGGGTCGATGGTGCTGCAGTCCACGGTCGGCGTGCCGGGGCGTATGCCCGCCAGCACGCCATCATCGTTCAGGTAGACGCTGCGCACATGGGCTGCGGCCGGCAGCATGGTGATCACCAGCTCACTGTTGGCCACCGCTTCCTTGGGCGATGGGCTGACCTGCCCGCCCAGTTCGGCGAGCTCGGCCAGCACGGTCTTGTTCAGGTCAAACAGGTTCAGCTGATGCCCGGCCTTGATCAGGTTGCGGGCCATGGGCGCGCCCATGTTACCCAGGCCGATGAATGCGATACGCATGGCGAACTCCTTAGCGCAGGCTGATGGTGGTGTTCACACCGTCATTGACGCTGTCATCATCGAACCAGCGGGCGGTGACGGTCTTGGTCTGAGTGTAGAACTGCACCACTTGCTTGCCGTAAGGGCCGAGATCACCCAGCTTGGAGCCGCGCGAGCCGGTGAAGCTGAAGAACGGTACCGGTACCGGGATCGGGATGTTGATGCCGACCTGGCCGATGTCGATCTCGCTCTGGAACTTGCGTGCAGCCGCACCGCTCTGGGTGAACAGGCCGGTGCCGTTGCCGAACGGGTTGCTGTTCACCAGGGCGATGGCTTCATCGAGGGTGTCGACTTCCAAGGTCACCAGCACCGGGCCGAAGATTTCCTGGGTGTAGACCTGCATGTGGGTTTTCACCCCAGAGAACAGGGTCGGGCCAACGAAGTTGCCTTGCTCATAGCCCGGCACCGTGACTTCGCGGCCATCGAGTTCGAGCTTGGCGCCTTCCTTGATGCCGCTTTCGATCAAGCCCAGTACCCGCTCCTTGGCCCGCTTGGACACCACCGGCCCGACATCGGTGCCCGGCTCGGAGCCGGCATTGACCTTGAGCTTGCTCGCGGCCTCTTTGATGTCCGGCAGCCACTCGCGGGCCTTGCCCACCAGCACCGCCACGGAGGTTGCCATGCAGCGCTGGCCGGCAGCACCAAAGGCCGCGCCGACCAAGGCGTTGACGGTTTGGGTGCGGTTAGCGTCAGGCAGCACCACGGCGTGGTTCTTCGCGCCCATCATCGACTGCACGCGCTTGCCGTGCTGGCTGCCCAGGTTGTAGACGTGGGTGCCGACTTCGGTAGAGCCGACGAACGAGATCGCCTTGATGTCTTGATGGGTGCAGATCGCATCCACTACCTGCTTGCCGCCATGCACCACGTTGAGCACACCGGCCGGCACGCCGGCTTCCAGCGCCAGCTCCACCAGCATCATGGTCGACAGCGGGTCCTGCTCGGAAGGCTTGAGCACGAAGGTGTTGCCGCAGACGATGGCCATGGGGAACATCCACAGCGGGATCATGGCCGGGAAGTTGAACGGGGTGATGCCCGCGCACACGCCGATCGGCTGGCGCAAGGTGTAGGTGTCGACGCCGCCGGCAACGTTCTCGGCGAACTCGCCCATCTGCAGGGTGCCGATCGAAGCGGCGTGCTCGACCACTTCCAGGCCGCGGAAGATGTCGCCTTCGGCATCGGCGAGGGTTTTACCCTGCTCGGCGCTGAGGGTTTGGGCGATGCGTTTGGTGTGTTCGCGGATCAGCGCCTGCAGCTTGAGCATGATGCGCATGCGCGCGCCGATTGGGGTGTCACGCCAGGTCTTGAAGGCGCGATGGGCAGCGGCCACGGCAGCGTCGACTTCCTCGACGGTGGCGAACGGCACCCGCGCCAACACCTCTTGGGTGGCCGGGTTGACGATGTCGCGCCATTCGGTGGTCTTGGATTCGACCCATTGGCCATCGATCAGCAGCTTGACCTGCGCGACCTTGGTCTGGTCGGGGGATTGAGGTGCGTTCATCTGGGTTCTCCTTGGAATTATTGTCGGGTCGAGATCGCCAGCGCCGTGCAAACGCGAGGTGGCGTCCTGGGGCTTTTTTCGAGTATAGATGTGCAAACATCCAACAAGAACGCACAAAAAAACCGGATCATCATGCAAAAAGACCTCACATCCTTGAGCGCGCTCAACTGGGACGACCTGAAGTTCTTCCTCGAAGTGGCCCGCACCCGCAAAGCCAGTAGCGCCGCCAAGCGCCTGAGCGTCGACTACACCACGGTGTCACGGCGCATCACCTCGCTGGAGGGTGCGCTGGGCACGTTGTTGTTCGAAAAATCCCGGACCAACGGCTTCGTCCTGACCGCCGAAGGCCAGCGCCTGCTGGGCTATGCCGAGTCGATCGAAAGCACTTTGCACATGGCGTGCGAGCAGGTTTCGGGGTCGGGCGTGGCGTTGTCGGGGCATGTGCGTATGGGCTGCACCGAAGGTTTTGGCAGCTTCTTTGTCACGCCGCAACTCAGCCACTTCGTCGATGCGTATCCGGCCATTTCGGTGGACATCTTGCCGTTGCCGCACTTCATCAGCCTGTCCAAGCGCGAGGCGGATATCGTCATCGCCCTGGAACGCCCTGAACACGGCCCCTATGTGTGCTGCAAGCTGTGCGACTACCGGCTGCGGCTGTACGCAACCCAGACATACCTGGATAACCACGCGCCGATTCGGCAGGTCGGGGACTTGGCGAAGCACCCGTTCATTAGTTATGTGGATGACCTGGCGTTCAGTTCGGAGCTGTTGTACCTGGCCAACCTGATTCCCAATGCCAACGCGCATTTGCGCAGTACCAGCGTGATTGCCCAGTACACCGCGGCATTGCAGGGGCGTGGGCTGGCAATCTTGCCGTGTTTTCTGGCGGCGCAGGACCCGCGGCTGGTGACGGTGTTACCGGCGGAGATCGAGGTGACGCGGCAGTTCTGGATGTATTGCCGGGAGGACTTGAGGAAGCTGAAGCGGATAACCCTGTTGTGGGATTACATTCGCGAGGTGACCGAGGCGAATGCGCCGTTGTTGATGGGCGAGACCCGCGAAATGCAGTTTGCTCAAGGGTAGATCGACAAGGAGTAAGGGAGCCCCATCCTAACCAGTATTAGGCTCTTTACGAAGGTTGTGTGGGAGCGGGCTTGCCCCGCGATGGAGTGCGAAGCGCTCCTCTACCCGATATCAAATAGTGCAAAGACGCCGCGAATTCAGCTTTGCTGCCGCGTTGCGGCAGATCGCGGGGCAAGCCCGCTCCCACAACGACGGATGACCATACTTTTCGTACAAAACCTAACAGGGGGGTTGTAACTACAGCCGATACACAACTTGGAACAATCGCCACCGGGGCCCACATCAAGGCCCCATGGTTTGCGACATTTCTCTCTTTACCCAGTCGACAGTGGCGAATGCGCCGTTGTCGATGGGCGAGACCCGCGAAATGCGGTTTGCTCAGGGATGACGCCGCCCTCAGCCACAGCCCCGTACAGGGTGGGTCTGTTCAGTAGGACGCCACGATAATCGATACGCGTCGATTTTCGGTGCGTCCGGCGCTGCTGCGGTTGTCCGCCACCGGCTGGGTGCTGCCCAGGCCGCGGGTCTGGATGTTCTGCGCGGGCATGCCGACGCCGATCAGCGTTCTGGCCACGCTCTGTGCGCGGCGCTCGGACAATTGCTGGTTATAGGTGGCCCTGCCCGACGCATCCGCGTGGCCATCCACCCGCACGCGTTGGAGACCTACGCCCAGCAACGCTTTGCCAATTCGCTCGACGATCGCCTGGCTCTGGCCATTGAGGCTGTCCAGGTCACTGCCGAACAGTACCTTGCCGGACAGGTCAAACGCCCAACCTTCATCAGTCGGGGCAAAACCTTCACGCTTGAGCACAGCGATTTGCTCAGCAGTTAGCCCCTTGGGTGTGGTCTGGCAACCGGTAAGTGCCAGCATGGCGAGCAGCAACGCCCAAAGGGGAAAACGCAAACGATGAATCACGGGTTCAACTCCTGTTCTTGATTTCGGTGGCGGACCGTTCCGTCTGCGCCACTTGCCAATGGCCACGGTGCTTACGCTTGGCCTGGTACATTGCCGCATCGGCGGCGTCGAGAAGGCTGGCAGGGTCAGTGCCATCCTCGGGGTAAAAGGCGATGCCGACACTCAGCGAGGTGGCAATGCTGCTGCCACTGTCCAGCTGTACCGGCAGTTTCATGCTGGCGACGATTTTCTCGGCGATGAGTTCGGCGTCTGAGCGCGACTGCAGCGGCGTCAGCAACACCGCGAACTCGTCGCCGCCCAGGCGCGCCACCAAGTCATGCTCACGCAGTTGGGCGCGAATGCGGTCGGCCACGCTGATCAGCACTTCATCGCCCACGGCATGGCCGAGGCTGTCGTTGATCTGCTTGAAGTGGTCACTGTCGAGGAACAGCAGCGCCAGATGATCTTGCTGCCGCGCAGCGTTGCGCAGGCTGCGGCTAAGGCGGCCTTCGAAAAAGGCGCGGTTGGGCAGGCCGGTCAGGCTGTCGTGGCTGGCCTGGTGAGCGAGGGTCTGGTTTTCGCTCTGCAGGTGGCTGTGCCACACCTCCAGTTCATCGAGCAAGGCGTTGAAGTCGTTACTCAGCTCGTTGAGCTCGGCAATCGGGGCTTCTGGCACGCGGCGGTCGAAACGACGTTCACGGCGGGCAGCATGGGCAACGCTGGCCAGCGCACGCAATGGGCGAACGATGTCGCCGAGCAGGCGCTGCGACAAGTACAGGGCGATGACGGCGCTGAGTACCATGCACAACAGGATCCCGCCCAACCCACCGAGCAGGAACAACAACAGGCTGCGGCCTTGGCCAATCAGTTCGATATGCCCGACCTTTTGCTGCTGGTGAATGATCGGCAGGTTGACCGGCTCGTCCAGCAGCGCGGTGGCGACCTGGGTTTCCAGGTGCGCGAGCATGCCGCTGTCGTTGCGTTGCCAGTGGGCCAGTTGCTCGCCTTCATTGTCGAAGACCTTGGCGTCGGCCACCTCCTCGGTACTGGCAATCAGTGCCAGTGCCTCACTGGCCGCAACGCTATCGTCGAATACCACGGCGGCTTCGACGGTGTAGGTGATCGAGCGGGCGATAAGGTGCAGGTTGTGGTTGGCATAGACCTGCAGGGCAAGCACGCCCAGCACGGTCAGCGAAATACCGACCAGGCCCACGGCGAGCAGAGCGACACTGAGGTGCCCACGGCCGAGCACCGAACGCAGGGTCGGGCGAATACGCCTGATGGTCGTTTTCATGGCTGCACACCTCGGCGCCGCGACAATTGCAGCACACTGGGGTGGATGCGTACGCCGGAACGGGCCACGGAATCGAGGTTCACTTCAAAGGCCACCTGCTGATCGCTGACCCGCAGGCAGAACAGGCTGCCGACCGTACATGGGTCGTCGGCCTCACTGATGCTCAGCACCGGGTGGCCGCTGACACGCTGGAACAAGCGGTCGCGCTGGCCCTGATCGAGTTTACCGATGTAGATGGCATCACAGGCCTGGGCAACCTGCGCATCGTCAGCCAGCAGCCGACGCACCTGCAGCGGCCGCCCGGACTCCTGCACGTGGCCCTTGATCAGGTCGTCTGCGTATTCGGTGGGGCCGATCAGGCACAGGCGCAGGGGCGTAGGCTCGACGGGCCAGCGGGCGTAACTGAAGATCCCCAACACCACCTGGGTGACAGCCTTGGCACGTTGCTGGGCCTGCACAGCGGTTGCTGAGGTTTCCGCCCAGGCAGGGCCTGCCAGTAGTAACAGGACCGCCAGCAACAGCGAAAGCGTACAGCGTGTCACTCGCCTTCCGGCCACGGTCATGTGGGAAATCTCTCGAAGTCCTTTCAGATGTTGGCGCAACGATAGCACATGGCCGCCAATCGTACCTTGCGGCCAGTGTCAGACCTGTTCGAGCATCAGGCCGGAAATGCGCCGCACCTTGCGCGACACCGCCTCCTCGAAGATGCCCTGCCGTGGTTCGATCAGGCTGAAGCAATGCTTGGCCCGGGTGATGCCGGTGTACACAAGCTCTTTGGTCAGCACCGGGTTAAGGGCGTCCGGCAGCACCAGGGCGGTATGGCTGAACTCCGAGCCCTGGGACTTGTGCACCGTCATGGCGAACACGGTTTCCACTTCGTTGAGCCGGCTTGGCAAGACGAAACGTACCCCACCGTTGCCGTCGTTACGCGGGAAGGCAACCCGTAGCAGGGGCTCGCCCCGCTCGTCGGGCAGGCGCAAGGCGATGCCGATGTCGCCGTTCATAAGGCCCAGGCCATAATCGTTACGGGTCACCAGCACCGGCCGGCCCTCGTACCAAGGCTGCTGAGCGTCGATCAGCCCGGCGTTGTGCAGCACCCGCGCCACCCGTTCGTTAAGGCCTTCGACACCCCATGCGCCCCTGCGTACCGCGCACAGCAGCTGGAAGTCCTCGAAACTGTGCAGCACCTTGCTTGCCCATTGTTCCCAGAGCGGGTCATCGAACGCGGTGGCCGGAGCCGGCCGATAGCGCCCCAAGGTCCGCAGGTAGCTGCGATAGCCTTGAGGCCCTTCTGCGCCGCGGTTGAGGCCGTCGAGCAGTAGACGGTCGAAGGCCCGATCGTGTTCGTTCTTCAGCGCCAGGCCGTTGACATCCGGCGGTGGCATCGCGAGCAGATTACGCGCGGCATGGGATTCCTGACGGTTGACCAGCCGCGCCAACTGCCCAATCCCGCTGCCTTCGCCGAAGCGCCGGGAGAAACGCAGCATCACTACCTGCTGGGCCAGCGGATTGCGCTGCGCATCACCGGCTTTGAGACCGCTGCCTTCCAGCGACTGGCCACCAATCTGCTCCAGCCACGCCTGGGTCGCGGGTGAGTAACAGCCCTCTTCGGCATCCCGGCACAGGTCGCCCAATACCGCCCCCGCCTCGACCGAGGCCAACTGGTCTTTGTCACCCAGCAGGATCAGCCGTGCGCGGGGTGGCAGGGCGTCGAGGAGGTTGGCCATCATCTCCAAGTCGATCATCGAGGCTTCGTCGACCACCAGCACGTCCAATGGCAACGGGTTGCCCGCGTGATGACGGAAATGCCGCGACCCGGGGCGGCTGCCCAACAGCCGGTGCACGGTGCTGACCTCGGTGGGGATCTGCCCGCGCACGGCGGCGCTGACTTGCAGGCGCTCGACCTGCTGGCCAATGGATTCGGTCAAGCGCGCAGCGGCCTTGCCGGTCGGCGCGGCCAGGCGAATACGCAGAGGCCTGCCCTGCTCCACCGCCGGGGCCTGCAGCAAGGCCAGCAGGCGCACCACCGTGGTGGTCTTGCCGGTGCCAGGGCCGCCGGTGATGATGCTGAAGCCGGCGCGGGTCGCCAGGGCGCACGCCAGCTTTTGCCAATCAACCTGACCGGCCAGGGCACCCGCGTCGAACAGCTGTGCCAGGCGCGCCGGCAAGTCAGCCGGTGCGGCTTCATCCTGGCTCAGGCGCTGGCGCAAGTTCTGGTCGATGCGCCGTTCGTAGTTCCAATAGCGGCGCAGGTACAGGCGCTCGCCGCTGAGCACCAGCGGCCGTGCCTGCTGGCCTGGCGTGTCGCCAGCGGCCACCAGTGGGCTGGCAGCGATGCGCTGGCGCCAGGCCTGAAGGTCCAGGTCTGCAAGCAGTTGCGAAGGCAGCAGCAAGGGGCCGATCAAGGCGTCGCCTTCTGGCGGCAGCGACAGCGCAAAGTCCGGTTCGGCCAGGGTTTGCTGCAAGTCCAGGCAGACATGGCCGTGGCCCAGCTGATGGCTCGCCAGGGCAGCCGCCAGCAACAGCAAGGGGTCGCTGCCCGGGGCACGCTCTTCGAGAAACGACACGAACGCGCGGTCGAGGGCTCGCAGCCAGCCACGCTCGACCCAACGGTCCAGCAGTTGCAGCAGGTCAGCGCTGACACGCTGCGGCGCCAGGGCCAGCAGGTGTTCGGCGTGCAGCGGCGTGGGCAGCAGGTCGGTGAGGGTTCGGCTCATGGCGCGGCTCCGGCAAACAGGTCCTGCTGCGTGGGTGCATGCTCGCCACGGAACAGCGCATCGAGGGCTTCTATCAGTGCCCGCGGCGGCTTGACGAAGTACACGCCATGACCGCTGCTGTTGGCACCGCGCAGGAAGATGAACAGGGCTCCGCCGACATGGCGGTCGTAATCGTAGTCAGGCAAGCGGGCGCGCAGTTGGCGGTGCAGGGCCAGCAGGTAGAGCACGTACTGCAAGTCGTAACGATGCTCGAGGATGGCCTTTTCCATGGCCTGGCTGTCGTAGGACTGGATGTCCGGGCCCAGCCAGTTGGATTTGTAATCGGCCACGTAATAGCGCCCGTCCAGCTCGAACGCCAGGTCGATGAAGCCCTTGAACATGCCGTTGAGCAGCGTCGGCTGTGCCGCCGGCCGCGCCTGGCCTGGGTGCGTATAACGCGCCACCAGTTGATCGAGCTGTTCGGCGTCGACCTGATGGCTGGCGAACCAGAATTCCATTTCGATCTGGTAGTGACGCAGGTGCGCCAGGGTGAGGCTTGCGTCGTGGGCCAGGACAGGCAGCGGTTCGTTCAGCAACTGGCGCAGCCACGGCGTCAGCGTCGGGATCCAGCCAGTCCAGTCACGGCGATTGCAGCGCTGCCCGACCGTGCGCTCGATCAGCTCGGGGTTGCCGCTGACTTCGGCGAAGCCTTCTCGGCCGGCCCATTCCAGCAGGCCATGCAGGAAGGTGCCGGGATTTGGCCCGCGTGGGAAGCGGTGGATATCCCCCCCTTCAGCCGGCACCTCGCGCAGCAGTTGCGCATCGAGGACTTCGTCATCCAGAAGTTGCTGGGCCTGTGAGCTGTCGGCACCGAGGGTCTGGTCCCCGACGCGCAAGGCACTATAGGACGCAATCCACCAGTGCTCGGCGGCCGCTCGCCGGGGCTTGCGCGCGGGCAGCAGCTCACGCTCGGCGTGCGGCGTGCGATACAGCTGAACGTCGGCCAGCGGCAGCGGCGGGCACTCAATGTACGGGCAGCTTGATGCCAACGCCTGCAGCCAGTCCGCCAATTGCCCGGACCCGGTCAACGCAAGGCCACCGCCAAGCAGGTAACCGAGGGCTGAGCGGTGCAGTAGCGAGCTCTTCTGGTTGCCGCGCTTGAGGTCGGCGACGCCAAGCCAGCACGCATGCTGGGCGCGGGTCAGGGCCACGTAGAGCAGACGCAGGTCTTCGGCCAGGCGCTCGTCGTCGGCGCGGGCGATCTGTTCCTGGTCAGGGGTTAACGTCAGGTGCGCGTTGCCTTGGCTGTCATGCCAGGCCAAGGGCAGGCGGGTACCGTCCACGGGCTTGCTGGTGCAGATGAACGGCAAGTAGACCAAGGGGTATTCGAGGCCCTTGGACTTGTGGATGGTCACCACTTTGACCAGTTGCTCATCGCTCTCCAGCCGCAGGATCTGTTCTTCACCGGCCTGACCGGAGCTGGCCAGGTGTTCGGCCAGGTGACGAATCAACGCTTGCTCGCCATCAAGTTCGCCCGCCGCCTGTTGCAACAGCTCGGCCAGGTGCAGCAGGTTGGTTAGCACACGCTCGCCGTCACTGCGGGCGATGAGCGTGCGCGGCAACTGGAAGTCGTGCAGCAGGTGGCGCAGCATCGGCAGCACGCCTTGGCGCTGCCAGGTATCGCGATAGCGCCGAAAACGCATGACCCAGTCTTCCCACACCCGTTCGTCCTGGTTCAGCTTGTCCAGCGCCGCCAGTGACAGGTCGAGGGTCAGGCTGGCCAGCGCGGCCTTGAGCAGGCGCTCCGAATCCGGCTCGGCGCAGGCCTTGAGCCAGGCCAGCAGGTCATGCGCCTCTTGGGCGGCGAACACCGAGTCCTTGTCGGACAGGTACACGCTGCGCACCTCACGCGCGGCCAGTTCGGCACGGATCATCTGTGCCTCGTGGCCGTCGCGCACGAGAATGGCGATATCCGAAGGCAGGCAGGGGCGCAGTTCACCTTCGCCGTTGCGGAAACCCGCCGTACCCTGCTGCCCACCGTTGAGCAAGGCGACGATATGGCTGGCGCAGCTGGCAGCCAGGTGCTGGCGGTAAACGCTGCTCGATACCGGCTCTTCGCTCTGCAGGTGCCAGCATTGCAGGGCTGCGCTTGGCTGGCCGTCCACCAGCAGGTGCTCGCTACGGCCTTTGGCGCGGACCTCGATGAAGGGCAACGGGTTGTCTTGCGCTTCACGGAACAGAAACGCCCCTCGCCCCTCGCCTCTGGCCTCGGCCTGGAGAAACACCTGGTTGACCGCCGCGACCATGGCCTGGCTCGAACGGTAGTTGGTGTCCAGGCTGTGCAGACGCCCGGTGGTGGCGCGCCGGGCGGCGAGGTAGGTATAGATGTCGGCACCGCGGAAGGCGTAGATCGCCTGCTTGGGGTCGCCAATCATGAACAGCCCGGTTTCAGGGCGGTTCTCGCTGATCTGGTAGATCCGCTCGAAAATCCCGTACTGGACCGGGTCGGTGTCCTGGAATTCGTCGATCAGCGCTACCGGGAACTGCTCACGAATCAACCCGGCCAGGCGCTCGCCGGCCTCACTGGCCAAGGCATGTTGCAGCCGCAGCAGCATGTCGTCGAAGCCCATCTCGGCGCGCCGGCGCTTTTCCACTTCGAAGCGCGCCGACACCCAGCCAGCAGCGTGTTCAAGCAACTGCGCATCCGGGCTGGCCAGCGACTGCAACTGTTGCTGCAGCGTCTGCATGGCGTGCAGCCCGGGGTGATCGGGTGGCTCGCCAGACTTCCACGCCTCGGCCATTCCCGCTGGCGTCAGGCGGGTGAAGCCGGTGCCAAGATCGAGCTCCACGGCCTGCTCGTCGCCGGCCCAGGCGCACAGCTTGTCGAACCAAGGTTCAAAATAGCGTGCCTGCATCTTGCGCCCGTCGGCCTGCTTGGAGGCCACGGCATCGCGGCAGATCTGCCGCAGCTCATCGGCCCATTGTGCCCAGGGCGCCTTGAGCGCAGCCAACTGCTCGGTACGTTGACCAAGCGCGGTTTGAATCAACGCTTCGGGCGCTTGCTCGCCCTGCTGTGCCCGTACCCGGCCGAACAGCGGGCGAATCCGCGGCAACAGCGCGTCGGGGCTGCCCCAATGCCCACGCACCCATGCCAGGGCCTCACCTTGCATGCCATAGCAGAACCGGCGCCAGTAATCGCGCATGACCTGGCCCAGCAAATCGCTGTGATCGGTCTCGAGTGTCTGGGTGAACAGGCTGCCGCTGTCGAACGCGTGCTCGCGGAGCATGCGCTGGCACCAACCGTGGATGGTCGACACCGCGGCCTCGTCCATCCATTGCACGGCGATTTCCAGGCGGCTGGCACAACGTGGCCAAGCCTCTTGCGGGTAATCGTCGCGCAACTGGTGCAGCAGTGGGTCGGCAGCGTCAAGCTCGCCACGGAAGAACCGCGCCGCCTCGGCCAAGCGGGCGCGGATACGTTCGCGCAGCTCTTTGGTGGCGGCGTCGGTAAAGGTCACCACCAGAATCTGCGGGGGCAGCAGTTCACGGCCGAAGGCCTGTTCGCCTCCGTGCCCGAGGATAAGCCGCAGGTACAGCGCCGAAATGGTAAACGTCTTGCCGGTACCCGCACTTGCTTCAATCAGCTGGCTGCCGTGCAAGGGGAAACTCAGTGCCAGGGGACGGTCCTGGGTCATGCGCCACTCTCCGGGTTGCCCAGGGCCTGCCAGGGTGCGTTGAACAAGGGGCGGTACAGGGTTTCGCACCAACCTTCAAAGGTTTCGTCGGCGGTGAGCGCGGCGAAGTCACGGAACTGCCGCGCCAGGGCAATGCTCTCGCTGCGCTCGCCAAAACTGTTGCGCTCATCGCCTTCATAGGCGCGAGCAGCCGCGGCCAGCGCTTTGTCGGCATCGTCTTGGGCCAGCCAGGCGAAGGCCGTTTTGGCCGCCACCGGCAGCGGCGCATTCATGGCGGCCTGGCGGGCAACCAACAGGTCGCCGAGCAATTGCGCCGCCTGGTCTTGCGGTAAAGGTGCCAGGAGCAAGGTCAGGTCACTGGCCACCAGCGCACTGTTCAGCGGATAACCCGCAGCGCAGGCAGCCAGGTGCATGACCCAGGGTGCGATCAACCGGTGCCATTTATAGTTGTTGCGCCCGGCACTGATGGTGTTCGGGACGGTGGTGATGCTTAGCAGGCTTTGATCATCAGCCTGGTACACCCGGCCTAGCCAGCCTTCCAGCCGGTGCGTGCCCTGTTCGTAATGCACAGGCAATGCGCCTTCGACCAGGTGTGGCCAACGCTGCAACAACTGACGATGGCGTTGCAGCAGGTCAGGCAGCGGCTGAATCAGATCGGCCTGCAACAGTGCGCCAAAACCGGCAAGCGGCAACACGCCACACGCTTGCAGGCGGCGTGCCTGCACCTGCAAGGCCTGCTCGGCATTCGCCGGGTCGGCCAGCGCGGCATTCAATAGGGTTTCACTGGCACTGTAGCGTTGCAGCGTATCGAGGACGAACGGCTCTTCATCCGGCGTCGGCGCCTCCAGGGCCTCGAAGAACACCTTCAGGCGCTGGCTGAAGAAGTGCCGCACCGGGTGGCGAAGAAAATCGTTCAACTGCGTCAGGCTCAATGCTTCGTCGTCGACGTAAGGAGGCAAAGCCGGCTCGACCTGCGTGGCGTCCTGCCCTTGCCGATGCAGCAGCTGCCATTCATGGGCGAAGCTGAACAACGGACTGCCCTTCTGGAAGTAGCGCGGGCTGAACGGTTGCAGCGGGTGCTCCTGGGTCAAGGCGTGCAGCAAGCGCTCATCCGGCCCTTGGACTGGCCCGTCCTCTGCACCGGCCAACCGCCAGCCGGCAGCCACATGATCACGCAACTGGCCGATCAGCACCGAGGCCGGGCGCTCGCTGTTGTCACGGATGCTGCGCCCGACCCAACTGACATAAAGCTGATCCCGTGCCGACAGCAGCGCTTCGAGCAACAGGTAACGGTCATCTTCACGGCGCGAGCGATCACCTGGGCGGTAGTCGCTGGCCATCAGGTCGAAGTCCAGCGGCTGCTGGGCGCGGGGGTAGTCACCATCGTTCATGCCCAGCAGGCAGACCACGCGGAACGGGATGGCGCGCATGGGCATGAGGGTGCAGAAGTTCACCGAACCCGCCAAGAAGCGCTGGGACAGCTTGCCTTGGTCAAGCCCCGACAACCACGCTTCGCGGACCACCGTCAGCGGTAGCGCGTCTTGCAGGCCGACGGTTTCGCACACTTCCAGCCAGGCGTCGCGCAGGTCCTGCAACTGCATCAGCAGAAACTCGTCGTGCTCACCTTCGGCCAGGAAAAACACCTGCAGCAAGGCATTCAAGCGCTCGCCCCACTCGGTGACGGTCGCAGGCTGTGCCAGCGCCTGGCAGGCCACCTCAAGGGCGTCCAGCAGGGCTACCAAGGGGCCGATCAGTGCCGCATCGAGGCCACCGATTTCGTCATAGGGTTCAATGCCATCACACCCCTCACCCACACCTACGGCATAACCCAACAACATGCGCCGCAGGCCGAAACGCCAGCTGTTCTGTTCCAGGCCTTCAGGCAAGCCGAGGCTGGCCCGTTGCTCGGCGTTCAGGCCCCAGCGGATACCGGCACCTTCGATCCAGCGATGAAGCGTGGGCAAATCGCTTTCACGGATACCGAAACGGGCCCGTACTGCCGGCACGTCCAGCAGGTCGAGCACTTCACTGACCGCAAAGCGGCTGTCTGGCAGCTTGAGCAGGTGCTCCAGGGCAATCAGCAAGGGCTCGCGACCGCGCTGGCCTTGGTCGGTGAGGGTGAACGGGATGTAGCGTGGGTCGTTGCGCTGCAATTGGCCGAACACGGCGCGGATATGCGGTGCATAAGTGTCGATTGCCGGCAGCATCACGATCACATCGCGCGGGCGCAGCGTAGGGTCGGCGCTGAAGCGGGCCAGTAACTGGTCGTGGAGAATTTCCACCTCACGTTGCGGGCTGTGCGCGACATGGAAGCGCATCGAACGGTCCTGCGCGAGGTCGACTTGCGGCCAGCGTTCGCGGGTTTCGACAAGTGGACGCAGTTCGAGGATGTCATCCTGCAGTTGGTTGAGCAGCGTGGTCGGCGAAGCTTCGCTGAACAGGTCGATGCGCCCTTCGCTGAATACGCCGCGGTAGCTGCCGGGGTCGTCATAGCTGTCGAGCAGGTTGATGTAATCACGGCCCTGCTTGCCCCAGGCGGCCAGCAGCGGATGAGCATGCTGGTGTAGCGATTGGTCATCCAGCAGAAGCGGCATGCCTTGCTTGCGTTGTTGGCGTTTGTACTGGTGCCGCAGCAGGTCTTTGTCGGCGACGATATCAGCCCAGTGATGGCGACACGGGTTGTGGACGCAAAGCAGTACCTGGCTGAACCGGGCAAGCCCCGCCAAAGCCTCCAATGCTTGCGCTGGCAGGGAGGAGATACCGAACACGATCACGCGTGATGGCAGGCCGACAGGTGCCTGCTCCAGGCTGTTGATACGCTCGATGAACCGTTGATGCACACCTGCACGGCTTTGCGCCATGCCCTGCTCGCCGACATCATCCAGCAGCGCCCGCCACAATTCGGCCTGCCAGCGATTGCCAGGGGGCAAGGGTTTACGCTCGCCACGGGCGGTATTGAGGATGTGCTCGCCGGCAGCCCAGTCCTTGAGCCAGTCGGCTCGGTAGACTTGGTACTGGTCGAACAGATCGGCCAGGCGCTCGGCAAGCTGGTAACGCTTGCGCAGGTCGCTATCGTCGGTGAGAAAACGGCGCAGGGGCTCGAAATGCGGGCGCTCGATCAACGCCGGAAGCAGGCGCATGAGGCGCCAGGTCAGCGGCGCCTTGTCGAGCAGGGAAACTTCGGGGATCTCATCGCGGCCCAGCACTCGCCGGTAAAGCTGCCACATGAAGCTACCGGGCAGTTGCACATCGATCGCGGCGGCGATACCACAGCCGCCTAGGTCCCCTTCTTCAGGGTCTTCAGCCAGCGCCAGTTTTAGCCACTGGGCAATACCGTTGCTCTGCACCAGGGCGATTTCGTTTTCCAGTGGCGCTAACGGGTAACGGCGCATCCAGCTCACCACCAAGCTGCGCAAATCGTCGAGGCGGTTGCCATGTACGATCATGAAGCCGGGATGGAGGGCGGTGGTGTTGACCATTGAGCATTCCCTGGAAGCGGTGGGTTCTGATGCGGAACCATATCACGGGGCATGCCCGGGGTTATGGCGGGCATGGCGACAAATCTTTTCCAGCCCA